>CAIPOF010000021.1 GCA_903866605.1 uncultured bacterium
TATTCAGCTAACAATTCATCAAACCCACAAACCTTCACTCTAACAGCTACCAATGGCAGTATTAGCTATGTTATTACTAACGATACAAAACCAACCTTAGTTGCAGCCTCAACCTTTTCAGCTACAGGTGGTACTATAACATATACAGATTCTAACGGCCTAAACCCAAGATCCAGTCCAGCCTATCCTGGTGGCTATACCGTCCATACTTATACAGCTAGAGGAACATTTAATGCCAGTCAATTAGGAAATGTTGAAGTTTTGATTGTAGGCGGTGGCGGCGGTGGTGGGACCTGGTGCGGTGGCGGCGGTGGTGGCGGTGGCGTTTATACTGGGACAGTCGCCGTCACTGGTGGTAGTAAAACGGTTGTTGTTGGTGCCGGTGCTCCGCGGGCAACTGCGAATGGGGCTGGTGTGAATGGAGGGCTCTCTTCGTTTGGAGATTACACCCCGGCCGGTTTTTACAACCTAGTACCAACGATGAGTACTAATACCACACCTTCCGGAGAAGCAGCATCCTCATCGGAGTTTAGTAGCAATTACACCTCCTTCTACGCTTTTGACCACCAAGCGGGGATGTCTGGAGTATGGAATTCTTGGGTAAGTCAGAACGGTACTCCTAATGGGTGGCTTAGCTATCACTTTGCGTCGGCTCAAGTGGTCAGCGCCTATTCTATTAGGGCGCGTTATTCGACAGATGGAGCGTCAAATGCGCCAAACGCATGGACACTAGAAGGTTCTAATAACGGTTCTACGTGGAGCGCCCTTGATGCCAAGAGTGGTCAGACGTTTAGTATCGGACAAGAACGAACATTTACCTTTGCCAACTCTACTGCATATACCTACTATCGTATTAACATAACGGCAAACAACGGAGCTGCTTATGTTGGTATTGACGAACTTCAGCTAGGCACATATTCCGATGAAATTGGTTATGGCGTTGTCGGCGGTGGTGGTGGTGCAGGTTATTCAACCACGCCAGGTAACGGTGGTTCTGGTGGTGGTGGTTATGGCGGAGGCGGAGGTGGTGGAAGACGAGCCGCTGGTACAGGTATCTCAAACCAAGGAAATAACGGAGGAACGGGCACTGGTAATTCGGCTGGTGGTGGTGGTGGAGCATCAAGTGTTGGAATTAACGCCGGACCTCTTGATGGGGGTAATACGGGCGGTCCTGGAGGTAATGGGGTCCAGTCTTCAATTAGTGGTGTAGCAACTTATTATGGTGGTGGTGGCGGTGGCTGGACTGAAGATTACACAACAACTGGTTCATTAGGTGGACTTGGTGGAGGTGGAAATAGTAGTTCTGGTGATGGTGGTGGTGGGGTACAAGCAGCTGATGGCGCAATAGGCACTGGCGGAGGCGGAGGCGGAGGCTGGTATCAACCATATGGATATAATGGTGGGGCCGGTGGTTCTGGTGTAGTAATAATAAGATATCTAACTCCATAATTTATCTAAAATCATTTTCAAGAACTGATAATTGAAAAAATTTCTGAACAAATGAGCTATCTTTAACAAAAATTGATGCTTAAAGATTAATTTTTTGGGTCCTTCAGTACGCTTAGTGCTTATGGTTTGGCGGCATAACACATTGTGCTATAGTAAAAATATCAGTTAATAAAAGGAGGAAAAATGCAAAAGGAACTTAAAGGTGTTGCTTGGGCACTAGGAATATGGGGAGCATTATCAGTTATTTTTGGTGGGATTATATTTGCGTGGCCCGGCATTACGCTAAAGGCTTTCTTGATTGTTTTAGGGCTATATCTTGTCGCGAGTGGGCTTGTAATGATCGTCGGCTCATTAGTTAATCACCAAGGTAAATGGATCGCAGGCGCATTAGTAGGTGGTATTAGTGCAATCGCTGGTTTGTATGTTCTAGCAAACCCTCAAATCACTGGTTTGGTAGCACTTTATGTTATTGCACTATGGGCAATATCGGCAGGACTGTTACAAATTGTTGCTGGTGCTGAAGGCAAGAATAGCTGGTGGCTTATTGTCTCTGGTGCAATTTATACACTGTTTGGTCTATATATATTCGCCAACCCAGCCAAAGGCGCTATTGCATTAATTTGGTTTATTGGACTTAGCGTTATTGTCGGTGGTATTGCACTAATTATAACTGCATTTGAAGCCAACAATGAGATCAATAAGCTTGCATCTAAAAAAAGCTAAATAAAAACTTGTTACCAAAAAAGGATTGCTTAAACAAGCAATCCTTTTAAATATTTCAATAATATTGTTAATAGCATAAATTTTTAGTATTGTTAGTCTGTGGGCATAAAAGCAAAATCAAACATTAGCCAGAAACTTGCTAACTTTTTTGGTGGTCTTGGCTATTTTTTTTGTTTATTGCAATGGTTTTGGGCAATAGTACTTTATTTTAGTATTATTGAAAAACTTGCGGTATTATTCAGCGCGAATAATGACAAACAAGTTTACAAACCTCTCGTAATTATAGATACCGGTATAAACATGCCCTTAATGATCGTATCGGCGATTATAGCAATTTTTATGTTGCTTGTAACTGTTTATATCATATATAAAATACCAATAACTATAGCTAAAACTAGCGAAAAAATTGTGCATAGTACCGCTGAAAACATTACACCAATAGTACTTCATGCTCAGCACAAAAAAGATACAAAAAGTAATCATAAAAAAATATCGATTAGATTAGTAATTTTTATTAAAATAATTTTAATAATTATCCCAGTAATATTATCGTTTACATCACAATATATTGATAGTAAACAAATTGATTTTGATATAGCTGTATATGTCAGTCTTTGGCTAGCCTGTTTTAGCATATTGTCTTTTGCCACTCAATATATTTTTGCAAACCTACTGTCAGTCAAGAAACAAGATCTTTGGTAAAATTACAAATGTTACACTTCTGTGCGATGTTGTGTTATATTAAATAATATATTAAAGAAAGAATCAATTATGGCAAAAAGTGAAAAAAACAGCCCAGCTTCTCAGCCAAATTGGACTATTATTGGCCTGATTGTTGTTGCAGTAGCTTTTATATTTTTCGAACCATTTATCGGTACTATCTGTATATCAGCCTTAATGGCGTATCTTTTATTCCCTTTATATACTAGGCTGACAAAACATTTTTCTGATAGCATTTCAGCAATAATAATTGTCGTAGGTAGTTCATTAATAATTATTATTCCAATATTAATTTTATCGATTATGACTATTAGTCAAGCCTTTAACATTGCGGGTTCATTGGCAAATACCGTAATGAAACCAGGCAGTAGTTCGTATCAATTAAGTGTTTCTACGGTAACGAGCGTAAATGATTTTCTGACTCCATTTGTTGGCAAGAACAATTTTATCAATAGTGAATCACTGGCAAATTTCGCTAGTAAGATTTTGCCAAAAGTTATTAATGGAATTGCAACTTCACTAATGGGATTCCTAAGTAATATACCAATTTTATTTACAAATATTATTGTGTATTTTTTCTTGATTATGGCATTTTTGAAAAACAATAAAGCCGCAATACGTTTTATTAAATCAATTATTCCTTTTGATGACAGCTCTATAGAAAAATACTTTGAAAAGTCTGGGCTGATAGTTACGGCGAGTCTCAAGGGGCAATTCGTAATATCTATTGTCACTGCAATAACTTCTACGCTTTTATTGTGTCTATTTTTTGGGATATGGCAATATTTTGTTGTTATCGTAATCGTATTAACATTGCTTGGAATGGTGCCACTTGGCAGTGGGGTAGTCGTCATACCAATTGCACTGATAGAGATGTTTACGGGCAATTTCTGGGCCGGTTTTTGGGTTCTTTTGATATATCTAGTTGTAATTTGCAATATTGATACTGTCTTGAGACCACATTTGATACCGAAAAAAGCTAACTTAATTCCCGCAGTTACGACGCTTGCGACATTTAGTGGTATTTATTATTTTGGGATAATGGGGGTTATCTATGGACCACTTATTGTTATTCTACTAACAACGACAATCGAGATTTATACATCTAACAAACGACAAAAACTCAATGTGACTTAGCTGCTAGCATCTCTACTAACAGTACAAGTAGCAAAATTAGTAATGCATACCAAAATACCAGTATAGGGCTGAGCTCAACGATCAACATGATAAACGCCACAATTGCAACTGCAGACCATTGTAAAATCTGTCTATGTGAACCTACCCACATAGTGAAATTATTTTCACCTGAACTAAAAATTGCCTGATGAATATTGCCTTCAAAAAGAGTTTTAACTCTTTTTCTAGTTAGAATTGCGACTTTGTATGGTCCACTAATCCAGGCAACAGCTGCAATCAATATACCAAGCAGTAACAACATGAGGGTTTGGCTTATTAGTGGATCAGCAATAATATTAGCCAATGCGCCAATTGCATTACGATAATCAGACTGAGCTAGATTTGTTACGCTATAAACTACAATACGGATAGCTAGTATTGATAGCGCCATAAAGATAGTAAACATTATGCCAATTACAATGACCGTCTTTCTTTTGTTGGCAGATAAGACTATTGCTATGACTGAAAAACCAATCAACAGAAATATAGCTATTGATTGATACAAGCCAAGATAATTAACAACATTGTGGGCAAGCGGTAAATATGGAAAATTTGCAACTGTGATGCTACCAACACTGGCTGGCAGATTTTTATTGGCCAAAAATGATAGTTTCGTATTTTGCAATTCATCAGATAGACTTTTATAGATACTATTTATAGTTATTGTCCCATTGCCCTCATATTGTCTTATATAGCCGATTAATTTTTCGTGCGAGGTCTTGATTGTATCTTTCCAAATTGTTTGGAATTTTGAATCATTTGATAGTATTTTTTCTAAACTCGATTGAGTTGTAGATTTAAGTTGATTTGTCAATGTAGGTGCCAAAAAATCAGCCCTAGGTGGCAAAACATCAGTCAGACTTTGTTCAACATTAAATCGTGTGAACAACTGATTAGTAGTATAACTTGCGATACCTTGCTGAACTGCTGGTTCCTCGATTAGGGGATTTACGGTAGCAACAAATTTGTTAGTATCGACAATTGTATTTCCTACCCAAAATAATAAGTTACCGGCGACCAAGATTGCTCCAGCAAACGCAATACATACAAAAATAATTAGGTTTTTCCAAATTTTATTTCTTTTATCAGGCTTGTTAAGGATTTCTGTCATTTGCTTTTTTAGTTTAGCATTTTCAGTAGCTAATTGACTATTGGTTTTTTTCAACTCGGATACTGTTAAATTAGATTTGTTTGGATTAGCCATATTTGATTCCTTAATAATATTATAATACAACATAATCTATACAATAACAAGCCATCGATATAGATTAACGTACAGCACATGCTTAATATCTAAAAATGGACTATAGTTATATGTGATGGATAAAAAAACAGACTCAAAATCAGTTGTTGCAATTGTTGAAGAAATATTCAACAGCATTTCTCATGGGATGGGGACTGCGACTGCTGTCGTCGGACTAATATTAGGTACTATTTTTCTGACTATTTCAGCACCGATAAAGATAGGCTTTATAATTTATGCCGTCAGTTTAATAATATTGATGCTGGCATCGACACTTTATCATGCCCTAATTTTTACCAAGTCCAAAAACGTCTTTAGAGCAATTGATCATAGTAGCATTTTTATTCTAATCGCTGGTAGTTTTACGCCATTTATTATTTATTTATACGGTGGTTGGGAACGAATTATATTTTTAGTTGTTGTTTGGATAATCGCTGCTGGTGGGATCACATTGACTACCACACTAATTCTTCCTAAAAAAATGAAAATGACCGGTGTTTTACTTTACATCGGCTTTGGCTGGATGGGGCTTTTGCTAATTCCAAAAATGGGGTTAGTCAGTCCTGCAGTTGTATGGCTGCTGTTTGCTGGGGGGATATTGTATACAATCGGTACGATACCATTTGCATTTAAAAAACCTTTTGCACACTTCAGTTGGCATCTATTCGTAATCGCCGCTGCAGTTGTACAGTTTTTCGCAATTATCAAATTAACATAATATAAAACGTGTGGTTTGACTAAACAGAATCATACTTTACCATTATAAACGCCCCATGGATAAATATAGCAATCTAAAACCAAACCAAATAAAGGTATCTGCAATACAACAAATTAGGTCAATTTAGGCTAGCGGACAAATAGTAAGCAAATCACGGCAACGCTGAGATATAGCCCACCAGACATCAAAACATATGAACCTTGAATTAAAATGATATAATTATATTAGATGATTCAGAATGTAAGGCTATTAAAAAAAGCGGTTATTGCCAACGATACAATGGCGTTTTATTGGGAAAAACCAGCAGATTTTAAATATATTGCTGGTCAGAACGGCAATTTTACCTTAATCAATCCCTCCGAAACAGACGAAAAAGGCAATATACGCACCTTCTCATTCGTTGGAACTCCATATGAGAAAAATCTAATTATTGCAACTAGGATGCGAAACACGGCTTTCAAGCGAAACCTCAAAAGTATGCCAATAGGCACTAAAATAAAGCTAGATGGACCTTATGGCGATTTTAAACTCCATAAAAACTATTTGAAACCAGCCGTTTTTTTGATTGGTGGAATCGGAATCACACCTGTACTAAGTATTATCGCAACTGCTATTCATGATAAACAACCGCATATAATCACGCTTTTATTTTCCAACAAAACGCCTGAAGACGCTCCATTTATCCAAAAGCTTGATAAATTAGCTAATGAAAATTCTAACTTTACATTTATACCGGTTTATACAAAAACATTCGACTCAAAGGAAGGTAGCGAACAAGGCTATATTGATGCTAATATGCTGAATAAATATATCCCCAATATTGCAGAGCCAATATATTATTTGTCCGGTCCGCCTGAAATGGTCAAATCAATTCGCCAATTATTAATTGACATAGGCGCTGACGAGGACAACCTTAGAGCCGAAGAGTTTAGTGGGTATTAGTAATTTATTAAAGGTATACTAATTAGATGACTAAAAAACCACTGCCACTAGTCACTATTAAACTCGACAAGATTGTTGGCGGAGGGCAGACGCTTGCTACTATGGAAGATGGACGTAAATTATTTGTTTGGGGCGGATTACCTGGTGAAATTGTAGAAGTTCAATTGACAAAGAAAAAATCAAAATTTGCCGAAGGTGTAGTCGTAAACGTAATCGAATCTAGCCCCGAAAGAGTAGCGCCCCATGACGAGGAAAGTTATTTATCAACTAGCCCTTGGCAAATAATGAGCTTCAAGGCCGAACAACATTACAAGGCAGCCTTAATCGAGGAGTCTTTTGAGTTACACAAGATTATTCTTCCAAATCCAATTGATATTTTTACAGATGGGAATGACTATGGCTATCGAAATAAAATTGAATTTAGTTGGTGGTGGGATAAACAGTTAGAACAACTAGACCTAGCATTTTTTAGACGTGGAACACATGGAAAAATTCCTGTAAATGGCTCGAGCCTGGCTCGCCCAAGTATCAACCGTGCAGCAATCGCCCTGCGAAATTTACTTCGTACAAAAGATGGTTCAAACGCTTTTAAACTAAAAACCGCCTTGATAAGGTGTGACGCAAAAGACAATGTCATCGTTCAGTTATATGTCAAAGACCAAAAATTCGGTATATTTTCTGATAACGAGGTATCGTCACTTGACATCATTGGATTCGAACTTATTTACTCGAACCCAAAAAGTCCGGCTAGTGTTGTCACAAAACGACTGCAAACCTGGGGCAAAACTAACTTGGTTGATGCAATCATTGGAGTCCCATTTACTTACGCCGTTGAAGGTTTTTTTCAAATAAATATTCCTGTCTACACCCAGGCTCTTAATGATATGAAACGGTGGGTGATTAGTGATCGACCAATTGTTGATTTGTATAGCGGTGTGGGGACAATTGGACTGACAATTGGTGGCAAAAATGTAACTATGGTAGAGTCCAACGAGAACGCTTTTCGCGAAATGAAAAGTAATATTACCGTACTTGAACGTGAAAAAACAGTTCGTGCAATTTTGGCGCCAAGCGAAAATGCATTGCAATATATTACGAATAATTCAACAGTCCTCTTAGACCCTCCGCGTGCAGGATTACATGAAAACGTTATATTAAAATTGTTAGATGTAATGCCTGAACGAATACTATATTTATCGTGTAACCCAACCACTCAGGCTCGTGATGTCGCGATACTATCTGAAAAATATGATATTTGCCATCATCGTGGGTATAACTTTTTTCCTAGAACACCTCATATCGAACACCTAATTATACTAGTCTCTAAATAATATTTGCACTTACTTGAAATGTCTTGCATGCTACCCACTTTTTTTGCTACAATAACCCCATAACATATAATCAAAAGCATTATGCTATGATTGTATTATGGTTATAACTTTAAAAATAAGGTTATTAAGTTAATAAGTCATTAAAGGGTAAGGGGATATTGGTAAGATGGCAAACAAAAAAA
>CAIPOF010000022.1 GCA_903866605.1 uncultured bacterium
ACTGCCCCACTGCGTATTTCGTCAATTTTAGGATTCATTGTTTCGTTTGTGGCATTTATATTTATATTGGTTCTCATTATAAAAACCATTATTTTCAGTGACCCAGTGGCTGGCTATCCGTCACTGATGGCGGTAATATTGTTCCTAGGTGGATTACAATTACTATCACTTGGTGTGATTGGTGAATACATTGGACGAATTTTTAATGAGACCAAACAACGTCCACTTTATTTCGTTGAGGAATACCACAATGAAAAAACTGCCAAAAGAACTCGCTGAAAAAATTAGATTCGTAATTGTTGGCGTTATTAACACCGCAATTGATTTTGGTATTTTATTTATATTAGTTGCGATGGGACTGCCGACGATTGCCAGCAATTTCGTTTCTACATCTGTTGCGATGGTATTTAGCTTTTTTGCTAACAAATCATTTACATTCAAAGACACCAGCCAAAAAAACGTCAAACATATCGCCTTATTTTTGATTATTACAATATTTGGACTGTGGGTGATTCAGCCGATTATTATCTTAGGCGTAAATTTGCTGTTGGGATCATGGTTTACGGAAAGTTGTATGGTTGGTTTATTTGGTGATTTATTAGGATCATGGTTTAAAGCTAGCTATTTAGTGCTGTTTATTGGCAAAGCCCTAGCAACTATTGCCTCGCTGATGTGGAATTATCTGATGTACCGAAAGTATGTATTTAGTAAAAAGTCCTAATAATCTCTGTATACTTCTTTGCGATGGGCAACTTTGATTACTATTATTAAAAGCTTGCCGTCGTTAATACTATATATTATTCGATAATCCGAATGTCTGATTCTGTATAAATTTGTTGAGCCCCTCAGTTTTACCGAGCCATTTGGTTTAGGTCCTGTTGCTAGTTTTTGTATTTTTGCAATGATGGCTTTTAGGATTGATTTCGGTAATTTTATAAGTTCTTTTTCGACTGATTTTTTGTACAAAATTTTGTACATGATTTATAGCAGACCTTCGGCCTTAAACTTTAAAACTAAATCATTAAAAGAATAGCTTGGTTCGTTATCGCGGACTTTGGCGTCTTCTATATCCTCGAGGTCTTCAAGTATCTGGTATTTAACAGCATCCTCGACTAGTTTTGAAACGCTTTCGTCAGATTCGACGGCGCGCATTTTTAATGCACGAAATACTGTGTCATTGATTGTGATTGTTGTACGCATATTTTTCTCCTGATTGCATCATAGCATACTTGCATCAATACATCAATATACTACCTACAAACTACTAACCCTATAGTGTTATACTTGAAATAATGAGTCCTGTTAGAACCCACAACTTAAAACCACGTACATCTTTACCAAGACATTTTTTACATTGGGAAGGATTTTAACGGGATGAGTCACATCGCAATTGATGCCAGAATAATCCGCAGTTCAACGGGGACATACGTCGAACGTTTATTACATTACCTGCAACAGATTGACACGTCCAACAAGTACACCGTATTGTTGCGCGCCAATGATATAGACTTTTGGAAACCAACGGCTGAAAACTTTAGCATCCGAATTGCTGATTTTGATAATTACTCTTTTGACGAACAGATTGGGTTTAAGAATTTTCTAAATGAACTAGCACCTGATTTAGTCCATTTTTGCATGCCCCAACAACCAGTTTTTTATCGTGGGGCTCATGTTACTACTTTTCATGATTTAACACTGCTAAGGACCTATAATTCTGATAAAAACTGGCTGGTTTTTCATATCAAGCAACTAGTTGGTAGGTTCGTTTTCAAGCATGCCCTAAGGTCAAGTGAATATATCCTGGCCCCCAGCAAATACACAAAAAATGAAATACTAAAGTTTGCCAGGATTCCAGCCGATAAGATTGCCATAACGCCCGAATCAGCTGATGTTTTTATTGATCGGCTAGAACCATATAAACACCCCTATAAACAATTTATACTTTACGTTGGCAAACAAAGTGATTACAAGAATATTCGTCGACTAGGCGATGCTCATCAAAAATTATTGCAAAAGTATCCAGATTTGGGATTAATACTGGTTGGCAAAATTGATGCTAGCGCCAAGGGTAACCAAACGTACTTTACTAAAAAAAGTTATAAAAATATCCTTTTTACCGACTTTTTGCCGGATTCTCAGCGTGATTGGCTATATACTAATGCAGTGGCCTATGTTTTCCCATCGCTCATGGAGGGTTTTGGGCTACCTGGGCTGGAAGCAATGGGATATGGGGCTGCAGTTGTCAGTAGCAACGCAACCTGCCTTCCTGAGGTCTATGGCGAGGCTGCACACTACTTTGACCCAAAGGACACAAATGATATGGCCCGAGCAATCGATGAAGTTTTTAATAATGAAGAGCTGCGAAAAGATTTGATTGCAAAAGGTTATAAACAAATTGCAAAATATTCATGGTTACGAACAGCTAAACAAACCTATAGCGTATATTTGGAAGCGCTGAAATTAGTAGATGGTAAGTAGTAGTTGGGCTAACTACTACTTTGGGCGATTGTAAGTTTTCGATCATAGCCTTCACCTTCTGAAAAGGTCTGGATATCTCCGTATTCGCTGGCAACTTTGTGGACAATACGCCTGTCAGCGGCATTCATACTGACAATACGTGAATTACCGGTCTTTTTAACTTCTTCAATCCATTCACGAGCCTGGATAGCAACACGGTCAGCTCGTTGTTTTTTATAATCAGCAATGTCGATATTAACGCGCGTCAGGGGGGCATCTTTACTGCGCAGAACGGTAGAAACAATGTATTGCAAACTGCGAAGAGTTTCGGCATTACGACCGATTAGTAAACTGTTTAATTCGTTCGATGGAACAGATAATTCGATGACATCTTCATCGCAGGTTGATGAAACGGTAATATTGGCACCAAAAAAAGATAACAAATCTTCAAGATATTTTTGCGCAAACTGAACTGATTCTTCCTTATTCATCCCGTTAGAGCTCCTTATTAAGTATAAAATTATTTATTACAACATTTAAATTAACTGTGTGAATGTGGAGTCTAACGGGATTCATGATTTCTCCTTTTTGTTACTTTTCCATGAATTTGTATCCTTGGCTTTTATTCGGATAATTTGTGCTGATTGCGCCTCTTTGGCTCGGGCTTTGGCGGTAGCTTTTTTGTGCTGACCTTCTGCGGGTGCTTGGTCAGCGATATCAATCATTTCGTCGGCATCTTCTTTTAAAATATAGCCTTGTTGGATAACCGCAACAAGATTTGAAACCGTGTAATAAAGTGCGATTGCGCCCGGCAGACTAACCATAATAAAGAACATCATGATTGGCAAAAACTTTGTCATAGAACCCATCATAATTGAATTCATTTCACTTTTGTCGGTTTCTTTGCCCTCGGAGGCTTCTTTCATAATATCCCTAAATCGTTTCTTGGACTTACTTTTAGGTGTAATCTGTTTGGCCATAATGTATTGGGTAATAGCAGCACCAATTGCCAAAATGAAAAGAGCAATATTTATGCTTAAGGGATTTGTTGTAACTGCTTTTTCGGTTAAACTTAAAAAGCCAAGAAAATTTTCATTAAAATTATTAGGGTGTGCAATCAAATCCTGGACAGGGCCAAATGCTTTCATAAAACCATAGGTTAATTGATCAATTTTGTCCCGATGTAAAGTAAATATTTGAATAACTTGGTACAAAGCAATAAAAATAGGTAGCTGTATTAATAAAATCCCGATTGATCGAAATGGGCTGATATCGTGTTTTTTGTACAGTTCCATCATGCGCATACTCTCAAGTTGCTTGTTACCTTTGGTTTCGCGCTTTATTCTGGCAAGTTCAGGCTGCATTTTTTGCATGGCTTTGGTTTGATGAAGTTGTTTTTTCACCAGTGGCCACATTGCAAGTCTAACTATGATTGTAAATATAATTATTGCAACACCAAAATCACCCCCCGGTACGAGGCTATATATTCCAATCAACAGATTAAAGATTGGCTGAACGATAAAAATTTGAAAAATATCCACAGGTCTAAAAACTCCGAAACGGCACTAGTATTATTAACTCATTATACCAGTTTATGAGTTTTTTTGTATCCTTGTTTGTTTTAATAGTTGATCAATTTGATCAGAAATTTCCGTATGGGTCAGGTCGATAAATTCGCTGGAAGTTACGATAATTGCGATGTCATAAACACCTTTTAGGGTCGGTAGTTTTGTGCGCATATATTCATATATTCGTCTGCGAATTAGGTTACGGCGGACAGCGCTTTTTAGGGTTTTTTTACTGACAACAACTGCAATGCGAGACTCTTGACGATGAGAATTTGAAATTATTTTAATAGTCATAAAATGGTTACGAACCGCTTGGCCATTTTTATATACATAGCCAAGACTGCTGTGGCCATGAAATCTGTTTTTGAAAGGAATCATATGTCTAGTATATAGTAGGTTGTAGGTAGTATATAGTAGGTTGTAGGTAACAAATTTAATCCAAACAAAAAAGCAGCTTTTGGCTGCTATATTTATTGCTTTTAGGCTAATCTAGGCGGATAAAATTGCGCGACCTTTAATACGGCGACGTTTTAACACTGCCCGTCCAGCCTTGGTCGAAACCCGTGCACGAAAGCCGTGGGTTTTGGCGCGGTGCCTGGTGTGTGGTTGAAATGTTCTTTTTGGCATATGTACCATTCTAACTAAATTCACCTCTTTTAGCAAGATAAAGCTTGAAATTTTTGGGATTGGATTGTCTAATACTTTAAAGTTGTCCACGAAAACACCATTCTTTTCCACCTATTTATTGAGGTAACCTTAAACTGTGTATAAGTCCGACCTCTATTTGGCTATTACTTTTTTAAACCAATACGGGTTGTGGAAAACTTTGATTTTAGGTATAGTTATTAGTAATATAGAGTGTTTTTAGAGAGGGAAAAATATGCAGTATCACGCGTTGTGGCAAAGTGTGCTTGGCGAAATCGAACTGACAGTATCGCATGCGACGTTTACGACCTGGTTTAAAAACACCGAACTTATTGATCAAAATGATGCTGGCGTAGTTATATCAGTGCCAAATATATTTGCAAAAAAACAGTTTGAGGTTAAATTTAATGATCAGGTCAAGGGTGTGCTGTCAAAAAACGGTATTAACCCTAAAAAAATTAGCTATACAATAAATACATCCGGAAAACATACCAGGTTGAATCGTGAAACGACAACTGATATGACGCCCGTGACTTCAGCTGCTGACTTGTTGTTCACAAAAGATAAAACTAAGGCCATGCCCGTATCTGTTGGTAATTTAAACCCGCGTTATACTTTTGATAGTTTCATTGTTGGGTCCAGCAATGATCTGGCTTATACCGCAAGTCAGGCCGTAGCTGCGAAACCAGGTGTTAAATATAATCCCCTTTATCTATACGGCGGAGTTGGCTTAGGCAAAACTCACTTGATGCAAGCAGTTGGTAATGAGATCGTTAAAAAAAATCCAAAAATGAAAGTTTTATATATCAGCTCAGAGACATTTGTCAGTGAGTTTTTAGATCATATTAGATTCAAGAAAAAAGGTTTTTCTGAGAAATATCGAAATGTTGATGTATTGATTGTTGATGATATGCAATTTATTGCTGGCAAAGAAAAAACGCAAGAAGAATTCTTTCACACCTTTAATCACCTGCACCAAAATAATAAACAGATTATTATAAGTTCGGATAAACCGCCCAAAAGCATCCCTACATTAACCGAACGTTTGCGCAGTCGATTTGAGATGGGTATGACAATAGACATTCAGATGCCTGATTTTGAAACTAGGTGTGCAATTTTAAATATTAAGGCCTCACAATCAGGTGTGACCCTAAAACAAGATACTGTTGAATATTTGGCCACGAACATTAAAACAAATATCCGTGAGCTAGAAGGAGCGTTGAATCAATTACTAGCTTATGCTGAAATGCGTGGGATTGAACCAGATATATCAACCGCTGAAGGGCTTTTGGGAAATATCCGCCATTCTAGACCTCAGCATTTGTCATCTAAACAAATTATCGATCGAACCGCAAAACATTTTCAACTAGAATTGAGCGAAATATGCGGTTCTAAACGTGATCGATATATTGTTGTACCAAGGCAAATCGCAATGTATTTACTGCGCAGTGAATTACACCTTAGTTTTCCAAAAATTGCTAATGAGTTGGGCCGTAAAGACCACACAACAGCTATCCATTCTATCGAAAAAATTGAAAAAGCTATCAAATTGGATTTTCTTATCCGTGAACAAGTTGCCTCTATAAGGGAGAAATTATATGCTTAAATTAGTATTTAGTAGTTGGTATATAGTAAATAAAAGTTGGGTAAAAAATGTGAACAACCTGCGTATATTAAATAGTATATCTGGTGTTAATTCGTCCACTAAAAGGTTTGTCTTGGCACATAGACAATATAGTAAATGGGTACAAACCTTATTTAACCACCAATATTTACCACGGTACTCCACAACATTATGCACAGACCTGATCAATAAATTTAACCTGTTGAATAAAAGATTTACCTATTATCCACAAAGCCTATTAATAGTATTACCAAAAGAAATTTAAAGAAAGGAACTAATAATGGAACTTACAGTAACTCAAGAAAACCTAAATCGTGCACTTTCCGCAGTTGGCCGGGTTGCAAGTACAAAAACACAATTACCAATTCTAAGTAATATACTGCTTAGAACGGACGGTAATCGCCTACTTGTAGCTGCAACTAATCTGGAAATTGCATCAACCCAATATATTGGGGCCAAGATTGTAAAACCTGGTGCCATTACAATTCCAGCTAGATTAATGTCAGAATTTGTTTCAAGTTTACCCAAAGAATCAATCACATTAAAGGTTATAAATGAAAACTTGCATATTGAATGTGGCAAATACACATCAACTATAAATGGCTATATTGCAGACGATTTTCCTGAACTGCCTACAATTAACGAATCATCATCAATTCAATACAGTATAAAAATCGAGGATTTTAAACACGCTGTTTCACAAACTATTATTAATACTAGTAATGATTCAACCAGACCGGTGTTAACGGGAGTTTATTGGAATTCTTTTGAAGGACAACTATATTTGGCGGCAACAGATGGATATCGCCTGTCTGAACGTCGTTTGGTTATAACAAAAAGTGATGTTTCAGCAATTATTCCAACTCAAACTTTGTCTGAAGTATTGCGCAATATTACCGACGAGTCGGACGAAATAGATATTTTGTTTGATGAGACACAGGTCAGATTTAGGATTAATGATGCTGAAATAATTAGCCGTTTGATTGATGGGAACTTTCCTAATTATCGCCAACTAGTTCCAACCAGCTCGGAGACGACAGTAATAATAAATAAAAATGATTTTATTAGGATTACCAAAATTGCAGGCTTATTCGCTCGTGAATCTGGTGGAAGTGTTACCTTAACGGCCGATAAAGAAAAAAATAGCCTGTCAGTTCAGTCGATTGCTTCACAATTTGGCGAGAACAAATCAGATGCTGACGCCAAAGTTAGTAATGATGGTAATATAACTTTGAATTCGCGCTATCTTAGCGAAGCATTGTCGGTTATAGATGGTGATGAGGTAGAGTTTAGTTTTAGCGGTAAAATTGCGCCTTGTATCATTAAATCTACCAAACCCGAGACTGACTATTATCATATTATTATGCCCCTAAAGAGTTAAATTTTATAAAATGTCGGTGGTAAAAAAACTATCTATCGAAAATATTCGATCACATGACAAATTTGTGGTTAAATTGTCGCCTAAAGTTACGGTAATTGTTGGCAATAACGGTAGTGGCAAGACATCTATAATCGAAGCAATATATTTGGCTTTGCAAGGTACTTCCTTCAAGGG
>CAIPOF010000023.1 GCA_903866605.1 uncultured bacterium
CGCCAGTTTTCAGATAATGTAATATTTTGTTTAAATGCCTCTTCGGTTGATAATTCAACTGGAAACCCATAGGTGTCATAAAGTGTAAAAATTTCCGCACCCGTCAACCCACCATCTTTAAACTTACCTAATTCACGCAAACCTTTTATTAGTGTCTGGCGAAATATCTTTTCTTCCTTTACCAACGTCGCAATCACTTCGTCTCGCTTTGATTTAACCTCTGGATAATCATCAGCGTATAAATCGGCTATTACTGGCACAATCTCGGATAGGAAGTTTTGTTCAATTCCCAGCTCAAATGCAAAACGAATTGCTCGGCGTAGAAATCGGCGCATAACATAGCCTTGTTCTTTGTTGCTAGGCGTAACGCCACCAACCGCCAAAAATGTAGCACCACGCAAATGATCAGTAATTATTTGCATACTAGCACGGTGATTTTCATAATTTTTTCCACTAATACGTTGCAATTTTTCAATAACTGGCCAAAACAAATCACCCTTGAATATATCGGGGCTATCAATCGAAGCAGCTGAAATTCGCTCTAGCCCACCGCCAAAATCAACATTTTTACTGGCCAATGGCTCAAAACTGTCATCTTCTAGACGTCGATACTGCATAAAAACTTGATTACCGATTTCGACAAACCGCCCACTGTCACCGGCTGGATGCGCCTGACCGTAACTGGCGATATGGTTTTGAGGTCCGAAATCATAAAAAACTTCGCTATCAGGTCCGCACGGATCGCCAATCGGAGTTTTGTCCAAACTGCCGCCACGCGACCACCAATTTTCTTTGTCATCGTAAAAGAATATTCGCTCACCAGTTTTGATACCACGCTTGTTACCATCAGATTGACTGCCGATTTGAACAATTTTAGCCTCTATCCCCTTTTCACTAAAAACTTTTTGCCAAATCTCGGCCGCTTCGTCATCCCTTGGGATGCCATGTTTTTCATCACCAATAAAGGCACTAATATATATCCTGTTTGGATCAAGCCCAATTTTTTCAGTTAGAAATTCAAAAAACCAACGAATTTGTTGTTCTTTGAAATAATCACCTAAACTCCAATTGCCCAACATTTCAAAAAAAGTCGTGTGACGATTATCACCAACAGCGTCAATATCTTGAGCTCGGAAACAAGGTTGGCTATTAGTTAATCTAACGCCGTCAGGATGTTTTTCGCCTAGTAAATACGGCAAAAGTGGTTGCATACCACTGCCAGTAAAAAGTGTGGTTGGATCATTGTCGGGAACCAATTTAGCAGGCTCAATAATCGCATGCTCGCGCTGTTTAAAAAAATCTAAATATGCTTTTCGGATTTGTTGTGCATTCATCCCGTTAAAATTTCTCCTGTTTATTCATAGTTAAAAAGTAAGATTTGCTATGTGTTCAATTCTATTCGTCCCGCAAATATGTTTAGAATTCTAACGGGATTCATCTCTGTTGATTTTATCATTTTTTTAAAATTTCAGCTAGGTAATAATGCCACCACCAAGACAGATGTCACCATCATAAATAACAACGGATTGACCTGGGGCGATGGCGCGCTCGGGCTGGTTAAGGTCTAATTTGAGGGTGTTATCATCGCCTGGGCTTAGCACAGCCTCTACAAGAGGTGCTCGGTGTCGGACTCGTATTTTATACTTTCCGTCCTTTGGTGCCAGATTAATCCAATGCAAATCGGTTAAATTAATCGTTTTTTCCCATAAATTATCATCGTTAAGATCAGTCGTTACGTAAATTTCATTTTTGTCCATGTCCTTGCCAACGACATAGTATGGCATACCACCACCTAAATCTAACCCATGACGTTGACCAAATGTGTAAAAAATTGCGCCATCATGACGGCCTAATACTTTACCAGATTGTTTATCAATAATTTCACCAGGTTTTGGATCGACATATAAACTTAGAAAATCACGAATACCGACTTGACCAACAAAACAAATTCCCTGAGAATCTTTTTTAACTGCAGTTGTCAGCCCACGTTTTTCGGCCATTTTGCGTACCTGTGGTTTTGTAAATTCACCGATTGGAAATAAAGTTTTACTCAGCGCCTGGGCTGTTATTCTATATAAGAAATATGTCTGATCTTTGTTCTCATCAACAGCACATTGTAGATGGTAGGTGGTAGGTTGTAGATTGTGAGTATCAGCTTCTTTTTTACTATTCACCATATACCAACTACTATCTACTACCTTGGCATAGTGACCAGTTGCAATCATATCGGCGCCATCTTCCATCGCCGCGTCCAGAAACAATTTGAATTTAACTTCCTGATTACACATAACGTCTGGGTTTGGCGTACGACCCTTTTTATACTCATCAATCATATAATCGACGACTACGTGTTTGTACTGTTTTTCAAAATCAAAAACTTTGAAATCAATTCCCAGTTGCACTGCCACTCGCTTTGCATCAGCTAAATCTTCGGCCCATGGACATTTTACACCAGGCAAATCTGCCGTCCAATTTTTCATATACACACCAGTCACATCATAACCTTGTTCAACCAGTAATGCAGTGACCAGTGAAGAATCAACCCCACCACTCATGCCTACATAAACTTTTAATTTTTTGCTCATCCCGTTAGAGCCCCGTTCCCAGGTTATAATAACTAAAAATCTGTTCTATATTTGACGCATTTATGTGTAAGTATAGTTTTTGTAGTAGAGTTCTAATGGGATCCATAATTTATGTACCGTTAGTGTAAAAAACAATAATTTTTACCACTTCACTTATTGCCAACCACCAGCCACGTAATGACGTCCACCACCAAAATGACCAATCTTTATCAGTTTGAACAGGGCTATTTAATATAACAACACTAACATTATTCTTTTTAAATTCTAAACTTGATCGCCTTTGATGATAACCAGAGGTAACCAATAATACACTCCTTATATTATTTTCAACGAAAATTGTTTGAGCGTTCTGAGCATTTTGGCCTGTTGTCTCAGAATACTCATCAATATAAATATCCTTACTAGGAACGCCAACTGATATAGCCATTTTTTTCATGACAGCTGCATTACTTGGACCTGATTTGTCCTGCGCGGCACCAGAAAAGATTATTTTATCAGACCAACCATTTTTGTATAAATTAATTGCCTGATTTGCTCGTGCCACAGTATCACCACCACTTATTGCAACAATCGCATCAACAACTTGACATTTTTCACCAAAACTTGGTTTTGGTCCACATTGACCTAAATCATTAGGTCCTAAATACATACTGATACAAAATACAATTACCGCTATAAAAACTACCAATGTAATTAGCCATTTAATTATTTTTGGCATAGTTTAACCCGCTGATATTCATTTTTAATTTCTTCAACCATAATTTTTCCTGCAATTTCAATATGTTCAGTTGTCGATAAATGTCCCAGCGATATTCTGATACTAGCATCAGCAAGTTCCGGTTTTAAGCCAATCGCTGACAGAACATGCGAACGTGTACCATTATTCGCAGCACAGGCACTGCCGGTTGCAACTAGTACTCCCCTTTTTTCCAGTAAAAATATTAGTCTTTCACCGTCTAGTTTTGGAAAAGACATGTGCAAATGACTTGTTAGGCGATGTTTCTTGTGCCCAGATATTGTGACATCTGGGAATGCGGTGAACAGTGTTTTTTGTAAACTATCACGTAATTTCATTAGCCGTTCTGATTCGTACTTACGATGTTCACTAACAAGTTCAAGCGCTCGCGCAAATCCGATCGTCCCTGCAACATTTTCAGTTCCACTGCGAAGTCCATTTTCTTGTCCACCACCAACAATCTGTGCTTTTAATTTCACATGGCTGGCCAGCCACAACAAACCAACTTGTTTTGGTCCGTAAATCTTGCCGGCATTCAAGGTCAGCATATCAACTCCTAATCTGGCAACATTAACGTCTAATTGGGTTGCCCCTTGTGAAGCGTCGCAATGAAAATATATAGGTGTTTTATCGCCCTTAATTAATCGAGATTCACGTTCAACTTTAACAACCTCGGCAATATCACGTATTGGTTGAATCGTTCCAAGCTCGTTATTAGCCAGCGCCACACTGACAAGTCGTGTGTCAGGTCTGATTGCTAATTTTATGCTTTCAGCAGATATCAAACCTCGTTTATCAGACTGCACAATTGTATTTTTATGATTCATGGCATTAGCCAAGACAGAATGATGTTCAATATTCGGAACAACTACATGACCATCAACTCCATTAAATGCCAGATTTATTGATTCGGTAGCCCCAGCAGTAATAATAATCTCTGCCGGTTTTGCGCCTATCAAGACTGCTATTTTATGTTTGGCGTCGTCATATTCACGTCTAGTAATAACTGCAGGTAGATATGGACTTGATGGATTGTAAAATTTTTCACTAAAGTACGGTTGCATTGCACTCAAAACTCGCGCGTCCATAGGCGTAGCAGCGGCATGATCAAGATATATCGTCTCGTAGTTCATTTATTATCTTATTATAACCGTTAAGCCGTGTATTGTTCAATTAACACTTGCCTTACAACAAATTAAAGTTTGAACAATTTTCTGGCATTTGCGGTTGTAACATCTGCTATTTCATCAAAAGATAGGTTATAGATAGTACTGTTAAACTCAGCAATTTCCCTGATAAACGCCGGTTCATTTGTTTTTACTTTGCCACGAAGTGGATTAGGAATTAGCCATGGTGCGTCAGTTTCTAGCAACAGTTTGTCAATAGGAATTGAGGCGAACATTGATTTTTGTACATTATCTTTTGTAAAGGTGCTGATACCATTGACACTGATATAAAAACCTCGTCTGAGGCCTTCATTCAGATTATCGATTGTATCAGTAAAACAATGCAAGACTCCACGGATTTGCCTGCCGTCATCTTTAAAACTATCCAAAACTTTCCAAAAATCATCGTATGCCTCGCGAACATGGAAAATAATCGGCAAATCATGTTCCAGCGCCAATTCAATTTGTTGTTTTAGAAGTTTAGACTGATTTTCGGGTGAAGGACTGTCAGAGTAATGATAATCAAGCCCGATTTCGCCAATAGCAACAAGCTTTTGTTGATTTTCTGTTGAATAAAGGAGTCCAACAAGACGTCTTAACTTATCACCATCATTGTCAGCATAATGAGGGTGGACACCAATCGAAGCAAAAACTCTATCATATTTCGATGCAAAATCTATCGCCAATTGCGAATCAGAAATATTTGTGCCAATGCAAATCATTTGCATTACACCTGCATTATGAGCACGTTCAATCACATCATCACCGTGAATCGGATAATCAGATTCATGAATATGGCAATGTGTATCGATTAACATGACCTAAGCTTTTGGAGCGTTGGGATTAGTTGTATGAATATAAATTTTTGGAAATAAAACACTGACTAATGGCACAATTGCACCAGTTTCAAATGTACTATGTATTTTTTCGGCAGTTGTCGGCAAAAACGGTACTAATAAATCGCCGATTTGCAAAAGTGAACCGACAGCATAAGTTAATACCTCTGACAAATGGGCTGCGGCTTCGGCATCTTTACCAACTTTTTTTGCTATTTCCCAAGGTTTTACGTTTTCGATATACTGATTCAGACTGCGTACCATTGCCCATACGTCATCAATTGCTTTATTGAATTCCAGCAAATCCATCATCTCGTGATAAACATTCATATCGTGTTCACCATGTTTGACATCACCAATGACTCCCGCCTGATAGCGCGTAACCATACTGGCGACACGCGAAACCAGATTACCCAAATCATTTGCCAGTTCGGTATTATAGGCAGTTTCAAATTTATCCCATGTGAAATCACCGTCATCCAGCGTTGGAATGTGGCGTGAAAAGAAGTATCGAAAGGCGTCAACACCAAATTCATCAATAATTTGGTTCGGATCAACAATATTTCCGACAGATTTGCTCATCTTGGCGCCACCTACATTTACAAAACCATGTACTAATAATTTTTTTGGCAAAGACAAACCTAGACCTAGCAACATTGCGGGCCATAACCCAGCGTGAAAACGCATAATATCTTTGCCTAAAACTTGGACATCGGCTGGCCAATATTCTTGCCAGCCTTGCTGATCAGGGTAACCTAAGACTGTAATATAGTTTGCCAACGCATCCAACCAAACATACATAATATTGTTCGGATCATCTGGTACGGGCACTCCCCAACTAAGGTTTTTGCGAGGTCTTGAAATACTGACATCTTGCAAACCATCTTTCATTAGTTCCAGGAATTCTTTTTTACGAAATTCTGGTACAATTTGCATGTCACCACTTTCAATTGCCTCACGAACTTTATCTGTAAATGCACTTGATTGAAAGTAATAATTCTCTTCGCTTAAACGCTGATATGGTTGATTGTGGACAGGACAATTACCACCGTTAGCAACAGCTTCCTTATCAGATACAAAGGCTTCACAGCCGACACAGTACCAACCTTCATATTTGCCTTTGTAAATATATGGCTTCAGCGTTTGCCAAATACTTTGAATTGCAGCTATGTGATGCGGATCGGTTGTTCGAATAAAATCAGTATAGCTGGCACCAACCTTTTTCATCAAGGCTTCAAAATTAACATACATTTTATCAACATATGTTTTTGGATCAATTTTTTCCTCGGCGGCTTTTATGGCGATCTTGTTACCGTGTTCATCGGTGCCAACCTGAAAACGTACTTCGTGATCATTTTGTTTTTGATAACGCACCCATATATCTGCCAGCAAATAATCTAGGGCATTACCAATATGAGGTGGTGCGTTCACATAAGGAATGGCGGTTGTAATGTATAATTTTTTATCCATAACTTAGATATTATTGTAACAGAAAAAGTTTGGTAAAATATACTAGACTAGTAGTATTAGTTTGTGGGTATTAATATTATTATTTTTATTACTTACTCATTTATATATCTAACTTAGCTTACAAACTTATTCAGTTATTCAGAATTTTACTTTAATGATTAAATGGACAACTTCGTCGCTCTTCCATTAGTTATCCATTTTTATTCTTACTTTATTTTTATCCAAAAAATAGTCAAATAACCAAAGCGGTCAACCCCGTTAGAGGCCTTGCCTCTAACGGGGTCAAATCAATTTAGTATGCAGCGCACCGAAAACCCGGATCGCTTGTCGCCTCCACTGCGGTACACCATCGCGTTACCTGAGTCCAAAAGTCGAATGTAAGCACCACTAGCGCCTAAATCCGAACTCGACCACGGGTACGCGTTAGACGACAGAACTTGAAAGGACCCGTCAGTATTGCGGAAGCCGGCAAGCGGAATGTTTAGTCCTGATAGACCAGTTGGTTTAAGCTGAGTGCCCTGGTCGGTCCCTCGCCAACCAGTGGCGTCGGCTGCCGCCTGAGTCATACCTAGTTTCATTTCTAGTGTTTTGTATTCGGCATCAGTAGGGATATGTGAACCTACTGGACAAATACCTTGTGCTTTTTCGGTTATGACGTATTGCATGGCTTCGTCCCATTGGTACAAGGCTCCGTAGGTCGTACAGTTTGATTCAGTGTCATTGTAGCAGTATTTTTCTGTTGTTGAGTTGTTAGTTTGGGCTGTTACGCCTGTAACCATGGTGCCAACATTAAGGTTGGCTTTGGCCCAGACTTGGGTGCCGATAGCAAGCCAGTTAGTTGGGTCTGTGGCTACTAGTGATGGAGTAAGACTATCACATATGCCCGAGGTTGATTCTTTTGTAAACGAATTAAAAATTGAATTTTTTGTCCCACCCAGATTATATCCCCTAATACAATAATCAGCCGAATTAACAACCACATCAATAACATTCCCGCTATTAGGTGTAAAGCCCAGATCACTATCATATCCGGTGCTTGAATAATATGCTTTGCCAGCCCCACCATGAGACAGACCGTAGTTTGTCTGCGAAGAATCCATATTGTCAATATCTGACAGAACGCTTGTATCACGCGCCTTTGCTTGAACCCCATTATATGAAACAAATGAGATAGTTGCCAAAATACCGATAATAACAATTACAGAAATTAACTCTACTATCGTAAAACCCAGTTTTCGTTGCTTTTTTATATGCATTTTTTGATTAACCTTTATCATTGTATTCTAACACGGGCTTTATGCACAAACAATATGAGTCAATCGAACCCAGTCATCTAGGGTTAATGACTCGGCTCGAACATTAGGACTGATAACAGCCTTGCCCAATATATCTTCAATCTTGTCTTTGGGCAATTTTAGACCACCAGCCAAACTACTGCGTATTTTTTTACGTTTTGACGAAAAACCAGCTTTTACAACTCGAAAAAAATCAGTTTCTTTTATTTCGGCAAAAATAGGAGTTTTTCTAATCCGTAAAATTACAATTTGACTATCAACTTTTGGTGATGGCGCAAATAATTTGGCTGACACAACTTCACCCAACGTAACTTCGGCAAAAACCTGGGCGCTAACTGACAGTATACTCATTTTGCCCGGTTTCGCCGCTAGACGCTGCGCAACTTCTTTTTGGACCAGCAGAACAACCAATTGCGGTTTGTTTTTTGCTGTCATCAACATCTGAACAATTTTATTGGTTATATAGTATGGAATATTTGCCACAACTTTGTAATTTTTCGGTAATTTCGACAAGTCAAACTTCAAAATATCATCTGTTAACACTTCCAGATTTTTGCCAGGGAATTGCGCCGGCAATTTGCGAGCTAATTCACTATCAAATTCAACGGCAATCACCTTTTCAGCCCGTCGCAAAAGTTCACTTGTTAGGGTGCCCAAGCCCGGACCTATCTCTAGTACTGTATCGTTTTTTGATATTTCGGCACAGTTTGCGATTGCTGATAGTATTTCACGGTCATAAAGCCAATTTTGACCCAGGGATTTATTTTGAGCACTCATTAGCGATAGGCGTCCGGCAGAACCGCTGCCCCACAGACAGGCCATGGTTGCCAACCTCGTCGAAGATAGGTATCACGCGCTGCTTGATCCTGTACAGCCGGTGGTGCCAAATCCGGACGTGCATAACCCATATAGTTTCCCCAAGTAGATATGTTGTATTGGTAAGCGCCGTAATATCCGTTACCAGAGTTTCTGTTATATGCTCCCCCGGCTTCACAAGACCGTAGTTTTGCCAGTGCCGCCGCAAAATCTCCGCTGAATGACAGCTTGGCGCCGACAATTTCAACCTGTGTTTGAGGTTGTTTGACAATCAAGCTTGCGATCTCTGTTCGAGAGACTTCTATTCCATCCTGAACAACAATTTCATAGGTGACACTACTCATACCTTTTACACCAGCCGTAGTGATTTGATGATAGCCAATTTCCCTATCGGCGTCTTGAATTTTTTGAACATCAAAATTCATTTCGACATCAGATGTAATCGTCTGTTTGCCCTCACGCCAGACTCTAACAGCTAATCCTTCGGTTAATTTAGTTTCAATGGTTGGCAACACTCGATCATCCTGTCCTAATTTAATACCTTTTTCAGACAGCATTTCACCTACTGTTTTAGCTTGCGAACGGACTGTGTCTGTTTTGCCATAAAGTGTAAAAACAAATGCCGTCGCCCGATTAATAGTCAATCGCAACCCGACACCATCAGCCAGATTATCAGATTGATCAATAGTCGTTTTGTCTTCGGGATATAGTGTAATTCCAGCATTTTTAGTAATCTGCAATGCGGTTTGATAAGGAGTAATAATTTTTTGACGTACATTGCCATCGATTACCAACACCGTTCGTGCTCGATAAATATTCACCTGATAACTTGATGCGATTAATTTGTCGCCTGTCGCTGGTTCTACCAAATCTTTGGCATCAACAGGAATGCCAGCCTCTTTTAATGCATCGCCAATTGTACTTGATTGAGATAGAATCACTTTTTCTGTTCCCCTATCGTGAATCGTGATTAATCTGCCGGTTTGTGATTTATTATTTCCAGCATGAGTTACTCCAGAAACTGCAATAACTGCCATCAATACCAAAAAAATCACCGCAACCATAAGTGCGATAAGTGTTCTTGCAGATTTACGCATCAAAATATTCATATAATATACCAAAAGGTATTGTCTAATTATACCAAAAAATGGTTTTTATCACTAACCGGGCAACAAATAGAATTACAGTGTAAGATAACGGATGACTACTACACCAGAACCACCTGCGCCACCACTACCAACCATAGAGCCGCCACCGCCCCCACCGCCCGTGTTCGCGGTACCCGCTGCCCCACTCAGATAGTAAGACCCGATCGCGCCACCATTACCGCCACCGTAAGAACCACTGCCACCAATGTTTGTAATGCCACCCGAACCATTCGGCATATAACCGCACCCGCCGCCGCCGCCACCAACTTGCAACCCGTGCCACGTGATGCCTATGCCACCATCACCGGATACATTGGTAGTGTTAGAACCAGCACCCCCAACTCCGCCCGCTCCGCCACCGCCGCCAGCTGGATAAGGACTATGGTCAATAGTCTCGCCAGAACCCCCCGCATAACCTTGACCATTCATACCACTGCCAACACTTGCATTGTTGGCTGCACCGCCACCAGAACCACCCGAAGTTGCACTACTGTTCAGCGGTGCTCCATGACCACCACCTATAGCCGTCTGTCCGGAAAAAATGGAATTGGAACCGTTATTATTTGCCGCTCCACCAGCCCCTACAGTGACAGCCATGGTTCCCGAAAGTGTTACGCCCGTCAGTTGTATAACGCCACCTGCGCCGCCACCCCCGCCGCCATTGTCGCCGTAACCGCCGCCACCTCCCGCGACAATCAAAACATCACCTGTCGTTGTGCCAGTTGCCGTAAAGGTATCACTGCTGGTAAAGGTTTGTACTGTGTAAGATCCATCTGTGGTTATAGTACCACCTGTCGCTGAAAAAGGTATGATCTTAGTTGCTACAGTATCGTTAGTAATAACATAGCTAATACTTGCACTGCCATTGGTAGCTGTTAGAGTGAAGGTTTGTGGGTTTGATGAATTGTTAGCTGAATATGATGATCCATAGCTATTGCCAGAACTGACTTTAAGGCAGAGATTAGTTGGAGCAGTGGTAGTGGTTGGATTAGTAGTAC
>CAIPOF010000024.1 GCA_903866605.1 uncultured bacterium
AAAAATCCTTGAAGCTTAGCAGATTTCGGTAACATTTTTAACTATCTAACGAATCGACTTTCGGTAAGATATTTCACTATCTAAGTCGTAACCGTTTACATTTTTTTCTATATTGTCTACAATACAGTAGAGGACTTATCGAGTCCATCCAGCGGAATATCTATGTATAATCCTGGAGGGGATATTGGGGACAGTTTTTATAAACAAAAAGCTTTTTATCGCAGGAAGACAATTCTTGCTATTTTGCTGTAGACAATCATCTTGTCAATCGATTCAATAATGTATTGGAGGCGCAAATGAAATTATCATGGCATCAAAATAAATTAACCACCATCTTGGCATTGGTTGTCTTGGCCCTTGCAATCGTAGCCGCATGCTTGTTGATCAAGTACAAGGAAGATCATCAGACATTGACCACCACTGTGGAAGTGACCCCTCCTGATGGCTTCAATATGGTGACAGTTGTACAGCTAAGCTGGGTTGACTCAAAGGGTGCGACACAGAGTGCCTGGATTGGTAATAAAGCTAACAGCAAACTGAGTATCCGTATACCTGGGACAATGAGAAATAAAAATATTGATATCACAGTCAAAGCTCAAATAGTTTCCAATTCCACTTTTCGATTTTACACAGTGTCCAAAGATGTCAAAATTAAAATCAAGAAAAATACCAATACGATAGTAGCTTTGGATAAAATTGACCAATCAAAAGAAGGTGGGTTTCAGGTATCTTTATACAGCGACAACAATGGAACTCTGACTAAACTTACCCCAGTCAAAGACGGCAGCTATAGTGTCAATGTCGGTGAGATCATTTCTCCCAAGATTGACATTGTGGAAGACGCAACGACAAAATGTACTGTCGGGACGCTGCTTTCAGATCCTGCCAAGATTAGCTCGGCTGTCAATGGGGGACAATATAAGTTTGATAAAGCAGGCAACATCCAGCTAAATTTCAGCTGCACTGACGTGTTTGATATTAATAGAATGAACATATATCCACCAAGGACAATTTCCATTAACGCAAAATGACAAAAAAAATCTTAAATTTATTCGCTAAATCAGTCTTTAACTCTACGCAGCATCGCAAGGCAAAAACAGATTTAGATCGCCAAACCTGTGTCAAGCCAAAAAACGTTAAGGCTATTTTGTCGAGAACAGATCAAGCCGAAGAAAGTGTATTTTCTATAACCCATAGCCGGGGTTTTAGTATATCTAAAGCCTTGATTTCTATTTGCTTTACTCTCATTCTTTTTGTTTGCTTTTTTGGTACCAACAAAGTGCCAAAGGCTTATGCAGACCAACCATATAAACTTGACAAGACTATTAATCTGCCAAGTGGTGCGCGCTCTCAGGCTAGCGCATTAAATTCCTCTGGTAATACATTATATGTTCTTGGAGCTAATTGTTTTTATATAATTAAAAATGTTAATACAAAAACACCTCTGATTCCTATTGTTGTCGGTGCATATGGTACGGGTCAAGGGCAGTTTTTTCACGCCATGGGCATTGCCGTTGACAGCAATGGCAATGTTTGGGTAGCAGATATGGGTAATAATCGTCTTCAAGAGTTTGATGCCAATGGCTATTGGATTAAGACGATAAATTTGTCAACCTTTAGTAATACTTACGGCTCTCCGTTTTCTGTCGCTGTGGATGCTAGTGGCAAAATCTATGTAGGGACTGGTGCAGGTAATATCGCTAGGTTTGATGCCACAGGCCAAAATTTAGAAAACGTCTTTACAACACAAGGAGCTTGTCAGCTGGTCTGGGACGCTTGGCATCCACATCCATCTTCAACTTTCCCCGTTAGCCTGACTTTGGATGCTGCTGGTAATATTTATGCTTATACGACTTTTAGTTTTAGCGCTAGCGAACAAGTTACTGGGTTGATAGTTTATGATAAATACGGTAATATTTTGACCAATAATTTTATTGCTACCACAGGCAGTGATTATTTCAGCTATCCTGTTGCTGGTGGTGCCTTGGATATTTCTACTGGCCTATATTTTCAGATTGAACCAGGCCAATCTAATCTTGTTGTTGGTACTCCCGTTTCTGGATCCACGGCCAACACTGTTTCCTTCGGCGCTACTGTTCCCTCAAATGCATCCCTATCCGCTCTATCAATAGACTCCCAAAAAAATGTTTATGTTTCTATCAATCCTGGCCTAATAGAGGTCTACTCGCCTACGCCTCTACCGCCGCCCAAACCATCGAATTGTAATAATTTAGGCGGCGGAGATACATATGTGTGGAATCCTCCTGCCGGGAGCGATAATAAATGGAGCACTACGACAAATTGGGATTGGTACTCGTATGATTGGGAATTTCCCGCCGAATACAACAATACTCTTCCCAGCTCGACAAGCAATGTTTGTTTTTCTAACACCAATATGGCAAATTCTAATATTACTGATGTGGATGTTGCAGTCAATGGAATTTATCTAGAAGGATACACAGGCACTATTGCAATTAATAACAAGCGAAGCGTTGTTTCAAATCTCGTGCATGTCCCGACTGGCAGGATAAATGTTTTGTCGGGTGGTAACTTGGCAGTTAACACTAAGTTAAATATCAGTGGAGCCACACAAACTGATGATACCGGAACTGTTGACGTCCAGCAAGGTGGTGGGCTTACTTATTCGAACGATGTTCTAATCGAGAGAGGATCGCTAACAGTTGAAGGAACACTAACTGGGAGCGGATCATCTGCTGCTGTCGAAATGACTGATATGTATGTAACAAACAAAGGGACAGCTGGACCCATCGGTACACTTGCTAATTCAGGCAAGATTTCTGGTGGAACGATACATATATTCAAAGGAAATTTTTCAAATACCGGTAGCGGAAAAATAGACAATGTCGGGTTTACAGTTGGCGGTACAGGTTATCCAGTCGATCAATATGGTGTTTCGATGGATCAAGCTATCTATTATCAAAATTACCCAACAGCCTATTATGCTGAAAATAGTGCGATTTTCAATTCCGACTCCACCGATCCATCTGCCCTTTCGTTTAACACGCTTTGGATATACGGTGGTAGTTTTTCTTCTAACAGTGATATCGCTGTTTACTCTTTTAATTTTATACCATTTTCAATACCTAGCGATCCTAATACTTTACATGGTAAATTTAATATTAATAAACATAAAACAATTATTAAAGATAATGGAGTGGTCTACTATTCAGGAGATAACAATAAAACATTGCCCTTTAACAAGGCGAATGGGCTGTGGGATTTGGAGTTTAAAGGCTCTGGCGGCGCGATGGATGAAATTTTTGTTAATGGGGATATAATAATTGACCAACCTTTAACTATTTCTGGCTCGCCATCTCCTCCGCTTCATCTGGTCGGAAATTTCCGAAATATCTCTGGCGGCACGGTCAATTTCAATGAGGCCTTGTCTCTCGAGGGTATCAGTCCCGAGATAGATGGTAGTAATAATTTTACAACTATTACTGCTGACGCGACTAAGTACTCTTCCTTAGCTGATGTATTATTTCAGTTGGGCACAACTCAAACGATCAGCAACAATATTGTTTTGGTAGGTGCAGGAAGTAATGGGAAGCAGCTGGTATTAAAAAAGGGAACAGCGCCGGCAATTGGTGGCGCTACACAATGGAAAATAAAGATAGACGGTTCCAAAAATATCCAATATGTCAATGTATCGGACTCCGACAATATTTCAGTTTTTGTAAACACTCCGATTTTTGATGTCAATTCGGCAGTCGGCTCGATCGATTCCAAAAACAACAACAACTGGTTTCCGACTGCCTCGCCTCAAGATACTACTATCGATGCTTATGGCACTGGAGGAACCTTGACTGCTACTGATGATGCTTCTAGTACTTCAAGTGTCACAGTTGATCAGACTGGCAACAGGAGCTCAAAAAATAGCGATGGCACAGTAGGTAATGCGCCATTGTCGATCAGCAGTAGCCCTTTTGGTACGCCGTTAAATTTTAAAGCTGATTCCTCCAATCTTTTGACAGGTAAATATGTCGTTGATCATGTATCTGTTGTATACAACCATATTGCCGCTGGTTCTAGTGTCTGGACGCCCCTTAGTTGCACTTTTAACTATGAGGGTGTTACTGGAGCAGGGTGTGGTACTGGTGAAGCTAAACTTTTTAATGATTTTGCGTCGCCCGCGGGGACAACTTTTATTCCAGACAGCTCTACTGAGTATGCAATTGTTACTGCGGTCACCGCTTATTTTGGCAGCAGTCTTACTGCTGGTATCAACTCTGCTGGTACTGGGTTTGGCACAATTGCACTAAAGTCGACTGATCAGAACATTAGTCTCAATGTTAATGATTCATGTCAGTGGGATGGGGTGGCATATACCCCTACTGGTTGCAATCCAATGAAAAGGGGCATTGATGGTAATTCTACAGTTGATTTATCGGCTACGCCGTCGACAGGGACCGATCCTCCATCGATTTTTGCGGGCTGGACTTTAGCAGGAACAGGCTTGAGCGCCTCAGATATTATCTGTAAAAATGGCTCCGGAACAACATTTCCCACCTGTTCAAAAATAGAGTTTAAGATGCCAACCGGGGGTGCGCTCAGCCCAATTGCTGATGTAAAATTAACGGCTACATTTAATTTAGACTCGTGCAGCGACAATTCTCAATGTACCACTGGCTGCTGTGCTTTCAAAAACAAGATTACTGGTACAGTGAAGCAATGTTTGCCTGCTGCAACCTATTGTGGCGGCCCGTTGAACAACAATACCAACATTTCAAACCTTAATACTAATCATCCCAGTTCTAGCTCAAGCAGCTCTAGTGGCACGAGTAGCTCCAGTAGCTCCAGCGGTACATCAAGCTCAAGCAGCTCTAGTGGCACGAGTAGCTCCAGTAGCTCCAGCGGTACATCAAGCTCAAGCAGCTCTAGTGGCACGTCCAGTTCGGGCAGTTCTGATGGCGGTGGCAATACCAATGACGTTAACACCAATGATATCAACACCAATGATATCAACACCAATGATATCAACACCAATGATATCAACACCAATGATATCAACACAAACGGTAACATTAATGGCAACACAAATTCGCCCGATAATTGTGCTGATTGTTCGGCGAATATAAACGTCACTTATGTTTATCCTGATCCGTCAATACCTCAGTCAGAGTGGAAAGCTACAGAAATGACAGTTTCGTCTTGGCTCATTATGACTGATCCTGGTTATATCACCGAGGCGATTATCACAAATCCAGACGATAGCGATATTGCTAGCTACCCGGCATGTGGACCGATCGCCGACAGTTGTTGGGGTAATACAAATGGAAATGGTAATCAAAATGGAAACACCAATAGCTCGTCAAGCTCTTCCAGTTCGAGTTCCTCTAGCTCATCGAGTTCGAGCAGTAGCTCTAGCTCCAGCAGTTCATCTAGCTCAAGTAGCTCATCGAGTTCAAGCAGCTCCAGCTCGTCCAGTTCAAGCTCCTCTAGTTCGTCAAGCAGCGGCAACGGCAATTCAAATAATTCTAATGTAAATCCTGCCGACACGACGTGTCCGGCTTGTGTCGACGATGCCAATCTTGTGATATGGGCAGTCGATAAATACAACAATGCAACACATATGAGTGCTCATGAATGGAATGTAATATTTCCAGGTTGGTTAACTCCTGACAGAATGTTTTCTAGTTACCTCGATATCAACGTAGCTTCTCTTCAGAGTCAGCCCTGGTGTCTGACAAATGTGAATACTTGTTGGCCGTCAAACAGTAACGGAAATGATAATACTAATACCTCTTCCAGTTCGTCAAGCTCAAGCAGCAGTTCAAGTTCAAGTAGTTCTTCCAGCTCCTCGAGCTCCAGCAGTTCGTCAAGTTCATCAAGTTCGTCTAGCTCCAGCTCGTCGAGCTCAAGTTCAAGCAGTTCCTCCAGCTCGAGCAGCTCAAGTAGTTCATCAAGCTCGTCGAGCTCAAGTTCAAGCAGTTCCTCCAGCTCGAGTAGCTCGTCAAGTTCATCTAGCTCTAGTAGTAGTGGTAATGGCAACATTAACGGTAATACCAACGGAAATGATAACGGCAACACCAATACTCCAACAGGCTTTGTTTGGAGCGGATTAGGCGTAAGTAATAATTGGTCTGAACCTCAAAACTGGGTTGGTAATGTTGTGCCTAGATCCACCGATACAGCCATTTTCAATGGTACCAGCAGCAAAGATGCCTCTATCGACAGTGCTTTTGGCGATTCAATTGCCAATTTGGAAATTGACACAGGCTACAATGGCGTCATCACACAAAATAAAGATTTCCATGTTGTCAATAAATACACTCAGCAGAGCGGTACTTTCCAAGATTTGGGTCGTCAGCATAAATTTTTTACTGGATCAGATAATTATGGAGCCAGTTTTGATTTTTCGCTGAAAGGCGGTATTTTCAACCGGTTCAATCAGGGTAATGGCACAAACTCCAATCCTTACATGATTTCTGACGTCTATGATCTCCAAGCAATGAGATCATATTCGGCCGATTATTTTGTTATCAGTATGAATACTGGCACCGTTGGCGCTTCTGTGACTTCAAACTGGAATAGTAAAACCGGTTTTCTCCCTGTTGGCGACAATACCAAGCCTTTCACTGGCGGACTCAACGGCAACGGTCAGTATATA
>CAIPOF010000025.1 GCA_903866605.1 uncultured bacterium
AACAGAAAAATACTGTTACAATGACACTGAATCAAACTGTACAACCTACGGAGCCTTGTACCAATGGGACGAAGCTATGCAATACGTCACCACAGCCGGCTCTCAAGGCATCTGCCCTACTGGTTCACACATACCAACTGACAATGATTGGAAGATACTAGAAATGCAGTTGGGGATGACACAGGCACAAGCTGATATAAATGGAGATTGGCGCGGTACTAATCAGGGTACTCAACTTAAACCAGCTGGTTCTTCAGGATTAAGCATGCCGCTTGCCGGCTACCGCAGTACTGGCGGGTCCTTCGGCGATCTGTTGTCGTACGCGAGCTTGTGGTCGAGTTCGGGGTCCAGCACTAGTGCTTGGCTACGTTACTTGCTCTCGGGTTACGCGACGGTGTACCGCATTACGGGCGCCAAGGGCGTCGGGTTTTCGGTGCGCTGTCTGGGAAATTAAATAAATCCCCGCCTGATTAGGCGGGGATTATGATATCTATGGTTGATATATTCTATTTTATTTTACATTCACAGTTTTCACAATCACAATCATTGCAATTGGCATATTTTAGAAAATCTTGGATTACGAATCCAGCAATACCACCAAGAACTGGTGCTAGAACGTAAATTGATAGTGGCCACAAGTTCCATGACAAACCTTTGGCAGCAAATGCAATTGCTGGGTTTAAGAATGTTTGGATAACACTTGATTCAGTTACTTGTTGTGCTAGTGGTGAGCAAAGAGTTAATGCAATTGCTAGGGCTGATATCATTGCGAAACCAGCTGCAAATGAAGCGACAAGCTTGTGTCGTTTTGTACGCATTGCATAGGCAATACCTAATGCTAGAATTGTTGTCCCTAGAAGCTCAACAAAGAACAAATACCATTCTTTGCCTTTAATTATCTCAGCTGCATGTAATAGCGAAGGTGCGGTTGAACCGGCTGCAGTTGTAGCACCAGAGCTTGCTGCGTGCAAGAAGGTGTTTAGTATTAAATAGGCAACTGATGCTCCTAACAATTGGACAACGATATATCCAATAGCTCGTAGCCAAGTCATTTTCTTGGTGACCAATGCGCCGACGGTCATTGCTGGGTTTGCTCCAGTCACACTGCCCGTAAATAGGATTATGCCTATTAATCCAAAGGCAATATAAAGTGGATTGCCTTGTGTTTCGATAAATATCGCGGTTAGGACGAAGGCTCCTAGAAATTCCGCCACCAAAGCGCCAATAATTGGCATGTCTTTGACAGCTTTACTCATTGATTTATATGTTGTTGGCATTTTTAGATTTCCCTTTTCTGCTAATGCATTAGCGTTATACTTTGTAGTTGTCGATTTCTTGTTCGACTTAATGGCTGCTTTGGTTGCCATAGAAATTCTTCCCTCCTTAAGTGAAATATGAACATAGTATATCACAAAATTGTCTGAACAAACACAAGTGATATACTTATATCATGGCTTTATTTATTAGACAAGATGACGAGAGAAGTGAATTGCAACAACGAATAGCTGCAGAATTACAACAAAAAGTCAAAGATAATTCAAAACTTGCCGATAGACCTGATGGTGTCGATGATTCACAGTATATTAAGGGGACTAAAACTACAACTAGTATAGCGTGGGTATGGGTAATTATGGCTGTAATTATAGTTGGGGTCATTATATGGTTGACGGTGATTAGTATGTCACGTTAAGATTAGATAGACATTTATGCAAAATATTGACGATATCAGTAAAAACCTTTTGTCACAAATAACTGACAGTTTAACACCTCGTGAGGTGTTAAAAGCGCCAGAATTTAGGCAATTATATTCGGTAATTAAAACAATGCCTGTCGAAGATCGTGGAAATTATGGCAAACAAATAAATGAATTAAAATTAGTACTTGAATCTGCGGTCAGAACCAGAGAGTCGGAACTTGAGAGCGCAACGATTGAGCCATTGGATATTTCGGCTCCGTGGGGTATCAACTCAAAACCACTTTGCTTGTTGCCGACTGAAATGGGTTCACAGCATCCTGTAACTTTAGAGATTGATAACGTTATTGATATTTTTACTCGTATGGGTTTTGATGTGATTGAATCCAGGCAAATAGATGACGATTATCATATGTTTAGTACACTTAATTTTCCAGAAAATCACCCAGCGCGCGATGGCTATGACACATTTATCACTGATGAAGGATATATTTCGCCTGCTCATACATCAACAATGCAAAATCGAATATTAATTTCTGGCAAAGAAAAGTTGGAATCAGGTGGACAAATTGGTGTTGTTGCAATTGGGCGATGTTTCAGAAACGAGGATATTGATGCCACACACGAACATACTTTTTATCAATACGAGGGAGTATTTGTTAGTGAAACAGCAACACTGGGTCAAATGTTGGGCACATTGCGCAGTTTTTTTGAGTCCTATTACGGACAGAGTCTAAAAATCAGAACTCAACCAAGTTATTTTCCATTTGTTGAACCCGGTCTTGAGTTTGCGATTGAAAAGCCAGCTGAACTAAATGGCAAATCAGGAGAATGGCTAGAAATGTTGGGATGTGGGATGATTCATCCAAATGTCCTGACAGCAGCTGGGATTGACCCTACTAAATATCGGGGTTATGCGTGGGGTGGCGGAATAGAACGACTAGTAATGTTAAAGTATGGTATCGAGGATATTCGACATTTTGAATCAGGTAAGTTACAGTTTTTGAGGAAATTCGTATGATTATCTCACTGAATTGGCTGAAAAAATTTACTGACATTGATATGCCCGTCGATGAATTGGTGACATTAATTGGTGCACGCCTGGTAGAAATCGAAACCGTCATTAATTTAGGCGCGAAATACAAAGATGGTATAATCGTAAAAGTTGTTAAGGCGAAAAAAATTGATGGATCTGATCATTTAAGTCTAACAAAAATTGATGATGGTGGGATTAGCAAGAATATAGAGCGTGATGAGAATGGATTAATACAGGTGGTTTGTGGTGCACCGAATGTGCGATCAGACCAATTAGTTGTCTGGTTACCTCCAGGATCGGTTGTTCCAAATACTTTTTTAGATTCACAGCCTTTTGTACTTGGCGCCATGAAACTTTGCGGTTTTATTAGTAACGGCATGATTGCTAGCGCCAGGGAACTAGATTTATATGATGAACATACTGGAATTTTGGAAATAGATGATGATATAAAGCCAGGCACGTCATTCGCGTCAGCCTACGAACTGGATGATTATTTGTTTGATATTGAAAATAAATCACTAACTCATCGACCAGATTGTTTTGGAATTATTGGATTTGCGCGAGAAGTTGCAGCAATTATCGGCAAAAAATTTCAGACACCTGATTGGTTAATGAATTTATCTCCTGATTTTAAGACTGATATTTCTAACCCAGTTGAGCTAAATGTTACGATTGATAATCCTGAACTTTCGGCTCGCTACCAGGCTATTGTAATGTCTGGTGCCGACGCTGATAAAAAATCTCCGATTCAAATTCAAACATATCTATCACGAGTCGGTGTAAGACCAATCAGTGCTGTTGTTGATGTCACGAACTATTTAATGATGTTAACTGGGCAACCACTTCATGCATTTGATTATGACAAACTAGTTGCTGTTGGTGGTGGTAAAGCTGATATTCATGTTAGATCAGGTCATGAAAACGAAGAACTTGAACTAATAGGTGGTCAAAAAATAGAGCTTTCCACAGAAGACATTGTTATTTCAGCTGGTGATACGGCTGTTGGTCTGGCTGGTGCAATGGGAGGGTCGAGTACAGCGATTGATGATAATACGAAAAATATAATTATCGAGTGCGCCACGTTTAATTTGTATAATTTACGAGCTACCCAAATGAGACACGGCATATTTAGCGAGGCAATCACCAGATTCACGAAAGGTCAATCGCCAGAATTAACCGCACCAGTATTATTTGAAGCGATTAATTATATGAGTCAATGGTCTGGTGCAAGTTGTTCAAGTAAATTGGCCGAATCTTATCCAATAAAACACGAACAAGCAAGGATTGAATTAACGGCCGATATTGCCAATGATATATTAGGTAGTTCGTATGTTAATGAAGATATTGTCAGATCACTAAATAACGCTGAATTTACTATTGATCAAAATCCATCTCAGTCGTTAGTCGTAACGGCACCATATTGGCGAGCTGATATCCATATTGTTGAGGATATTGTCGAAGAAGTTGGTCGTTTGAATGGATATGATAGCATCGCACTTAAATTGCCAACTCGTGATTTTACGGCCGTAATCCCAAATGAATTTGATAGTTTTCGTAGTCGAATGCGTAAAATATTAGTTCGTGCTGGGGCCAATGAAGTTTTGTCTTATAGCTTTATTAACTCAAATATTTTAGAAAAAGCTGACCAGAACGTCGCTAACTCATACAAAGTCATAAATTCAATTAGCCCTGATTTGCAATATTATCGACAGTCGCTAACGCCAAATTTGTTAGATCTGATTCACCCAAACATCAAGCAAGGTTATGAAAATTTTGCACTGTTTGAAATTAATAAAACACATCCTAAAAATAATGGCATTAACGACGAAAAGGTTCCAGTCGAATCGGACATGACAGCACTAGTGATCGCAAATAAAAATAATATTTCAGGAGCGCCATATTACCAGGCAAAACGAATACTTGATTATGCCTGCCAATCATTTGATGTGGTTCTATCTTATGAACCGCTTGAACATAATTCAGATGACCCAATCGCCAAACCATTCGAAAATCGTCGCAGTTCAAAAGTTATTGATAAATCATCGGGCTCAGCAATTGGTATTGTAGGTGAATATAAGAAGTCTGTCATTAGGGGCTTTAAATTACCAGAATACTCGGCTGGATTTGAAATAAATTCAAAGGCCTTATTTAAAGTTACCCAAAAAACAGGGGCAAGTTACATTGTACCAAGTCGTTATCCTTCATCTGAGAGAGATATTTGTTTCCAGGTGGATAAAGACATCCAGTACAGTCAAATAATAGATGCTGCTAATGAAGGGCTGGAAAATTATAAGTTAATATCGGCCATAATGCCAATTGATATTTATCAACCAGACGGCGGTGGAGCTAAGAACATAACAATACGAGTCAGATTAACCGCCTATGACCATACCTTGACAGGTGACGAAGTATCAACAGTCATAAGTTCCATATCAAACTCAGTCATAGGAAAAACCGAGGCAGTCGTCGTTTAGATTGATTATTGATGGAGCTGGGCCACAAAATTTGTTATAATGGATTGAATTGATTAAATTAGTGCAAAGGGGATAAATTGATGGCGACACCAAGATCGCAACGGATTGGTATTTGGATAATTGCAATTGTACTAGCAATAGGGACAGTTGGCTCTTTTTTGGCAATGATTTTAGGTTCTCAAAATCAGGCGGCAGACACGGCGAAAATTACAAAGATGCAAAAGGAATACCAGTTAGAAGTTGATGCTCAAACAAAACAGCTATCAGATAAATATTACCCAGAATTTAGCCAGTATGCAACAACCCCGGCAGCTTTTACTGCTAGTGACATTAAAACAGTTACAACAACCGATTTAAAAATTGGTGATGGGGCAGAGATAAAATCAGGAACAGCCTACAGTGCTTATTATATTGGTTGGAATCCAAAGGGTGTTATTTTCGATCAGTCGATTTCATCCGGCGCCTTAAAAGCACCGATTGCAGGTGGAAGTCTAGTAGCTGGTTGGGAAGAAGGTGTAAAAGGTATGAAAATTAATGGAATCCGTGAAATATCTATTCCATCTGACAAAGCCTACGGTAAAGATGGATCTGGAGAAAATATCCCTCCCAATACGCCACTAAAGTTTATTGTAATGGTTATCCCAGCAGTTAAAGAGATACAACCGCCGGCTGAATTATTACAATATTATCAATCGCAATATTCGGGGCAACAATAATGAGCGAAAAAATGACAGATATAATTATGATTGGTGCTGGCCCAAGCTCATTAACTGCTGCAGTCTATACGACACGTGAAGATATAGGGACGGTTATATATGAAAAAGAAGCTATTGGTGGCTTAGTTGCAATCACTGACAAAGTTGATAATTATCCAGGCTTTCCCGATGGTATAGAGGGTTATTTGCTAGCTCAACAACTTGAAAAACAGGCTAAACGATTTGGTGCCCAGATTGAATATGGAAAAGTTGATTCAATTCGTGATGAGGGCCGATATAAAGTCGTTACAGTTGATGGGAATGAAGTTAAAGCCAAAGCCGTTTTGATCGCGACTGGCAGTTCCTATAACAAAATAAATATCCCAGGAGAGGCAGAATACTATGGCAAAGGCGTTCATTACTGCGCAACATGTGATGGAGCATTTTATAAAGGCAAACGTCTGGCTGTAGTCGGTGGCGGTAATTCGGCCATCCAAGAGGCTATATATTTGACAGGTTTTGCAAGTCATATTGATTTACTAGTCCGAAGCAGTATCAAGGCTAGTGATGTTTTGCAAAAAAAGCTAAGACAAGTCATTGATAATGGTAAAATTACAATTCATGTTGAAACTGCAACTAACGAAATTGTGGCAACTGATGGTCATGTGGATTCAGTTTTGGTTACCGAAAAAGGCCAGTCAGGCACGATTTATGTAGATGGAGTATTTATTTTTGCAGGGCTAAAGCCAAACACTGCGTTTTTAGACGGCAGTGGAATCGGACTAGATAAAGCTGGTTTTATTAAAACTGATTTGAATTTACAGACTAATATCCCTGGCATTTTTGCCAGTGGTGATGTGCGAATGGGTGCAACTATGCAAATTGCTAGCGCAGTTGGTGAGGGCGCAACCGCGGCTCATAGCATTCGTGAATATCTAAAATCACTCGAGGATTAAACAGTTACCTAAAATGTTTTTAGGTAATTTTTTAATGAATAAATTTAACGATTAGAAGTGCAATAATGTTAACTACTTTGATAAGAGGGTTAATGGCGGGGCCAGTAGTATCCTTGTAGGGATCACCAACCGTATCACCAGTTACGGCTGCTTTGTGTGCTTCGGAACCTTTGCCTCCAAAATGATCGTCTTCTATGTATTTCTTGGCATTGTCCCATGCACCACCACCAGTTGTCATAGAAATAGCCATAAATAAGCCACCTACGATTACACCCATTAGTAGTCCGCCTAAGGCATTTGCACCTAGAATAAAACCAACTAGTAGTACCCCAACGACTGGAATAAGTGCCGGGATAATCATTTCTTTAATAGCGGCTTTGGTCACAATATCAACAGCTTTGCCATATTCTGGTTTTGCTGTGCCGTTCATAATTCCTTTGATTTCTCGGAATTGTCGTCGAATTTCCTGCACAACAATTGTTGCTGTGCGACCGACTGAACGAAGAGTCAAGGCAGCGAAAAAATATACCATTGCTACGCCTAGGAATAATCCAGCTAGAACTGTTGGCTCTGCCAAACTAAAGACGGCGTCTTTTACCTGCGAAGCATAACTTGAAAACAAAACAAGTGCTGCAAGTCCAGCAGAAGCAATTGCATAGCCCTTGGTAACCGCCTTGGTCGTATTACCAACTGCATCTAGGGCATCAGTAATCTTTCGAATTTTATGTGGCTGCTTAGTCATTTCAGCGATGCCACCGGCGTTATCGGTGATCGGGCCAAATGAATCGATCGAAACAATAATGCCCGCTACTGAAAGCATTGCGACTGATGCGATGGCGACTCCAAATATTCCAGCCAGGGCAAAACTACCTAAAATACCAGCAACAATTATTAAGGCTGGGACTAGCGTTGCTTCCATGCCAACAGAAAGTCCAATAATAATATTTGTACCGTGACCAGATTTGGATGCCCTAGAAATTTGTTTTACAGGACGATATTTTGTCGATGTGTAGTAATCAGTCACAAAGACCATCAGACCAGTAACTGCCAGACCAATAAGTGATGCCAAGTACAGATCAACCATATCATTACCAAATACTGCCTGAAAAACAAAGTAAAAACCTATTGCTGAAAAGACAAGAGAAGCAAAAAGGCCTTTGTATAAGGCACCCATAATCGATTTATTTTTTCCAAGACGGACAAAGAATGTGCCTAAAATGCAGGCGACAATCGAAACACCACCTAAAAATAGTGGCAGTTCAACAGAGCCAGTTACTCCACTAGCAATTGAACCTAGCAAAATTCCAGCTGTTAATGTAACAGCGTAAGTTTCAAAAAGATCAGCCGCCATCCCTGCGCAGTCACCAACATTATCGCCAACTTGATCAGCAATAACGCCTGGATTTCGAGGATCGTCTTCGGGTATATTCTCTTCAACCTTACCCACCAAATCTGTGCCTACGTCAGCGGCCTTGGTAAAAATACCTCCACCAAGACGTGCAAATATCGAAATCAAACTGGCTCCAAAACTTAGTCCAATTAAAGTACTGATATTGTAACCTGAAATATAATAAAAACCAGCAACAGCGAGTAGGCCAATTGTAGTGACAAGCAACCCAGTCACTGATCCAGCGCGAAACGCAACCAGCAGTGCAGGCGCCAGACCTTGTTTTGCTGCGGCAGCAGTCCTGGAATTAGCACGAACGGCTACATTCATACCGATATATCCAGTTAATGCCGAGGCTATACCGCCAACTATAAATGCAACGGCAGTGGCCCAACCCAATGTAAAACCTATAATTAAGGCAAGAACGACAGAGACAGCGGCAACAGTTTTATACTGACGATTCAAATATGCCATCGATCCTTCTCGGATTGCTTTGCTAATTTCAATCATTGCAGCATTACCCTCGGCTTGTTTCATCAACCAATAAATCAAATAGATACTGTATAAAATTGCCAATATTACGGGTACGAAGATTACGATATAAGAGTTCAACATAGTTGGCATATTATATCAAAAGAAAAATTGATAGTAAATAGATTTAGTCATACATCATTGCAACAATTGCAAATCGACCATCATCAATGCGATTACCTTTTAAAAATTCGCTGTGAGAAAAATAACTTAGATCTTTACTTGTATCGGCTGAATCGTCATCAATATTTTTTGGTATTATGCCAGCTAATTGCAGCTGATGAAATACTACATTTTTTATAGACCGTCCATTAAACGCATGCATTGGATAAACGTCTGGACCAGGTGCAGGCGATAGCCAAACTAACAATTCAGCTGGTTGGCAGTTGTAATTATCATGCAGGAATTTGACTGACTTGTAGCCTCCGTTTTGTTCTAGACTGTGTCGTCCAAGATGTGAAACCATCAGAATATTTTTTATTGGATCAAAAATGACTGCTCCAACACAATCTGCAATTGGCAGAAAAAGGGCATGGTTAATCTCACGAGCTACCAGGGCGTCGGCAGCATCAATATCATCAAACAAAATGCCCTTGCCTTTATCTTTTTCAAAAACTTCGCGGTAGTTGCAATAATTTTCCTTATTATAGACAACAGCTACTTTTGTGGTTTGGTCTATGTCAATTTTATTTTTTGCCAAAAATGATTTTCGATTTGCAACTATTTTTCTATCGGCTTTATCAATACTATTAGACATATTACCATCAATAACTTTTGAAATGGCTACAATAATTTTCATTTATTTTTTTGCTTTCTTCTGATTATGTTTGTAGCATTATTGATTAGAACAGCAACATTAGATTGCCTGAGTTGTCCTTGTAATTTATTTCTTGCAGTTGTAGTTGTCACTAATTGACGCCAAGCTTGATTGGGTTGGGCAGATCGTTTGGTTATGACTTCAACTATGTCGCCATTGTGAAGGGGTTTATCAAAAGCGTGAATTTTGTTGTTGACACGAAAACCATATGCATTCCTGGCGATATCGCTATGGACTAAATATGCAAAATCCAGCGGTAGAGCACCTTCAGGCAAATCATATATGTCACCTTTTGGTGAATGAACAAATATGCGATTACCAAATAAGTCGATGTACAATTGATTTTTTGATATTTCATCGCCATCTTTTAATTTTTCGACGACTTCTTGCAACTGTGTAATCCACTTCATATTTTCTGGCAAAGATGAGCTTATATTATTATCTGTATAATCTTTTGATGTTTTTTGGTCATGATAATGAAAACTAGCTGCCAGACCACGCTCGGCAAATTCATGCATTTTTTGAGTTCGTATTTGAAATTCAACAATTTGTTCACTGGGAGTTATTACGGTAGTATGAAGGCTTTGATAGCCATTAGTTTTTGGTGAAGAAATATAATCTTTAATTCGATTAATCATTGGTTTGTAAAGGCTATGAAGAATTCCAAGAACGATATAACAATCATTCTTGTTATCAACAATAATGCGTAGAGCCATCAAATCGTAAATGTCATCAATATTGCCATTAACTTTTGCTAATTTCTTATGCAAACTGTATATACTTTTTACACGACCATTTATTTCCGCATTAATGTTGTGCCGATTTAAAGCTTCTTCCACTTCTATTCGTATTTTTCCAAGCTTGCGAGTACTTTTACCCAGACGTTTTTTCATAAGATTTTTTGTTTTTTTGAATTCTTGAGGGTAAATATAGCTAAATGCTAGCTCTTCGATTTGCATTCTTACATAGCCCATCCCAAGCTTGTCAGCCATGGGTCCAAAAACTTCAAGTGATTCCAGGGCGACTTTAATTTGCTTTTCGTGAGATAAATACTTTAGTGTTGACAAATTATGCAAACGATCAGCTAGTTTAATCATAATGACCCGGACGTCCTGGCCGACTGCAATTAGTAGTTTTGACAAATTATCTTTTGTTTTTGGTAAATATGTATCAATGTTTTTCAATCCAGAACTAGCAATTGACACCTTGGTAACACCATCAACTAACATGGCAACATTATGGCCAAATTGAGCATCGATTTGCTCCAGGGTCACGTCGGTATCTTCGACTGTATCATGCAAAATCCCAGCAATAACACTGTCAATATCCATACCCCATGAAATCAATGTATCGGCAGTTATAATCGGATGAATTATATATGGCTCACCGCTAAGTCGTTTTTGACCAGCGTGAGCTGCGGTTGCAAAAGTAATAGCACGCTTGAGTTTAAGAATCTGGTCTTTGTCATAATATTGCCTTGCGTGGTCTAATAACTCATCCTTTTTCATATATATAATTATACGTTATTTCAGATATAATTTGTTGGTGTCTTTTATCTTTTTCTTGCCCTGTTATTCAGCTAATGCTAAACTATAACTGGAATATTATGAAAAAAACATCTACTATCTACCACCTGCCATCTACTAATTCTGCCTTCACCATCGTCGAACTCCTCGTAGTCATAGTAGTCATAGGAATATTAGCCGCCATCACCATCGTCTCCTACACAGGCATCTCACAAAAAGCCGTCGTTTCATCATTACAATCCGATCTTGGTAGTGCTAAAAAACAGTTGTCCCTTTACTATACCGATCACAGCTCCTATCCAACTAGCATTGATGCTACTACCAATTGCCCAAAGGATTCAGGTGGTACACCCGATACTAACTATTGTCTTAAACCAAGCAGTGGTAATGCA
>CAIPOF010000026.1 GCA_903866605.1 uncultured bacterium
AATTTTGTTATTCTTTCGGCGATTGAACAACTAGAATCAAATGACAGGGATATAATTTGTAATCTTTTAAACGGTTCATCAGAAATATCTGATCAAGATGTTGAAACAATAACGTCTTTAATCAAAAAAACTGACGCAAAACAAATTGCTGAATCGAATGCTAGTACATATATCCAAAATGCTTTGCGGGCACTAGAAAAACTACCAAACAACGAATATAATGAAAAGCTTGCAGAACTAGCAAAATTTATAATTGATAGGAATAAATAAAATGATAAATCTAGTTTTAGTTGACGAAAATGACAATCAAATTGGTGTAAAAGAAAAAGTTGCCGCACATTTAGGCGATGGCGACTTGCATAGAGCTTTTTCGACATTAATTTTTAACGACAAAGGCGAAACGTTAGTAACTCAGCGGAGTGCTGGAAAAATGTTATGGCCACTTGTTTGGGACAGTGCCTGCGCCAGTCATCCGTTTGAAAATGAGACCCAAGAGGCTGCAGGTGAACGAAGATTAACCGAAGAACTTGGTTTTACATGTAAATTAGAAAATGTTGACAGCTTTCAATACCATGAAAAGTATAAGGATATAGGGGCAGAAAACGAGATTTGTGCAATATTAACAGGTAATTATAATGGAGAAGTCAAACCCGTTGTCGAAGAAGTGGCAGATTATAAATGGATGTCAGTCAAAGATATCCAAAATGACATGGCTGATAATCCCGACAAATATACGATTTGGTTTAAATTAGAACTTGACAGATTGATTGCAAAAGGTCACATAAAGACGGAATATTAAAAAATGATCATTAAACACAAAACCTTAAATTACAAAACAAAAGGTGATTTAGAATTCGAAGATATCACTGACAAAGTTCATGAATTTGTTGAGGAATCAGGAGTCAAAAACGGTCTGATTAATATTCAAACACTCCACACCACTACTGCACTAATAGTAAACGAAAATGAACCATATTTAATCGAAGATATGAAAAAGAATTTTCGTGAGATGGCGGAAAAGGATGCCTATTATGGACATAATGATTTTAGTATCAGGACAGTAAATATGTGTGGGCTAGAGGAGTGTAAAAACGGTCATTCACATTGTTTGGCAGCATATTTACCGACACATGTAACGTTAAATGTCGTTGATGGCAAAGTTTCTTTTGGTGATTGGCAACGAATTTTCTTTATTGAACTAGACCACGCGCGGGATAGAAAAGTTCAAATGCAAATAATGGGTGAATAGTAAGGATATATAGGTGGATATTATTAATCAAATAATAACCTACCTGAGCGATTTTGCAAATACTTCCGAAAGTACTTACCACGTAAATCCGTGGATATTTGGAATTTTGTTTTTTGGTAGTGCCATACCTCTGTATTTTGGTTATTTCATCATTGCCAAATCGGCCTTAAAAATCGAAGGTAAAAAAATAAAAAGAAAAAAACTTGATAAAAAGGAATTAAAAATAGGGATAGCAATTTCAATCGTCGCTTGGTGGATACCGTATGTCTATGTTATTTTATTTGGTAAATTACCAATAGGTATGTGGATCATATTTATTACAATACTAACGATAACTGGCTTATTATTTATAAAAACCTTACATAATAAAATATCAAAGGCTGAAAAATTATAAAGCTTTTGAATAACTGCTAGGAGTGATAAGATTGTACCATGACGGTTAAGGTTGAAAAAAACAATATTCTTTATCCAAACAACATACTGACATTAATCTGGAATGAGTTTATATACGGTGGGCATTTTTTAGCACTTGGTGACGCCGTTGCACTGTATGTTATGGCGGTGGTTTTGGATATACCAGTAAGTTGGGATTTTTTGGTTGTGATATATCTGTGTGTTTTTGCAGCAAACCTTTTTAATCGTTCTGACGAATCTGTTCATGATGCGCTGACTAATCCTGTCAGAGTTAAAGTAATGGAAAAATATACTAAGTATTTTTATCCAATAGTTTCTGTTTGTTTGATTGTTTCAATCGGACTTATTATGTTTTATTCAAATTACAAAGCACTAATATTTGCAGTGCTGATTTTTCTGATAGCGATGCTATATACGACTCTTTTCAAAAAAATGACAAAATATGTGGTTGGTTTCAAAAGCTTTATTGCAGCACTTTTTTATGCAATGATGGTTTTTTTACTAGTTATTTATTATTCTGCACCAATTAATACTGCGGTTATTTTGATTTTTATATTTTATTACCTGAGGATTTTTATTAGTAATGCTGCCTGTGACGTCAAAGATATTGAAAGTGATAAAAAACGAGGTCTTAAAACTTTTGCGATTAGCATGGGAGAAAACGGGGCGATGCGATTTTTGAACACTTTGAACATTGCGTCGGGGCTGTTAATTATTTGGGGTGTATATACCAAAGTATTGCCGGCATTTTCATTGGCTCTTCTACTAACCGTGCCATATGCAATCTATTACTTTTACCTAAATTCCAAGATGAACAGCAAAGAAATGTACACAAACGCAATTGTTGACGGTGAATTTTTATTGTGGTTGCCGTTTTTAATTATCGGAAAAACATTTCTATGAATGAAACAAAATATCTAAATAATATCAAGAAATATTACGACGACAGTCAACTTATATACAGGGTGTTTTGGATGAATAAGGAAAATTTAGCTATGCATTTTGGGTATTGGGAGGACGATACTAAAAATCGACACGAGGCACTTATAAACGAGAATAAGCATGTTGCCAAAGAATTGGATATTAAAAAAGGAGACCAAATACTAGACGCTGGTTGTGGCGTAGGTGGTACGGCAATATGGATGGCGGAAAACTTTGGTGTAAATGTAACAGGTATTACGATTGTCGAAAAACAAGTTCGTTTGGCGAACAAATATGCCAAATCGAGGGGAGTCACGAATCATGTTAAATTTGAGCTGAAAGATTTTACAGATACCGGATATCCAGATGCATCATTCGATAAAATCTTTGCAATAGAAAGCGTATGTCACGCTTTAGATAAAGACGCGTTTATTCGCGAAGCATACAGGATTCTCAAACCAGGTGGGAAGTTGTGCGTTTGTGATTATTTTGTTAATGAGATTCGGGATGACGCAGATAAACACTATTATGATGCATTTTGTGAAGGGTGGTTCATGCCAGATTTACCAGAAAAAAATGTTTTTGAAAAATTGCTCAAAAAAAATAATTTCGGTAATATCAAATTCAATGATAATACGAAAAAAGCATTGAAATCGTCGACAATTATGAAGAAAATGTCGAGTAAATGGCTAATAGTTGATAAAACTCTCAATTTTCTTCATCTTGCAACTGACGATAACGTAAAGGGGACGGAAGCGTCTATCGCCCAATATAACTTTTTTAAAAATGGCGTTGGCTATCACGGCTCATTTATTGCGGAGAAACCTATAAAATAACATGAAACACATTCGTTTTACATTTATGGTGGGATTATGGAAAACATTGATTTATTAAAATCGTTCTTTGTTATCCCCTTTTCATTAGTAGGGGTTGGACTTTCTTTTTGGGTGCTTTTATCTGATAAAAAGGCAAAAGCGAATAAGCTTTTATTTATCGATATTAATTTCTTAATACTTTCGATGGTATTCGATTATCTTTCAGGCTTTTTCAACGGTACACCTACAACTTATTTTGTAAGGCTATCTTATACATTTCTGTTTTTAGCACTGGCAATATTTTATTATTTTGTTCAGTATTTTCCATTTGAAAGCAAAGTAAATAAATTGTCCAGACTCTTTAATATAATATTGATTATTTTGATGCCAGTTCTTAGTGCAATAATCGTATTTACTCCTTTAATTGTGGAGTCTACTTCAAACTGGAGCAATCAAGTTACGTCGGGTATTTTTGTCTGGTTGTACTATTCTCTAATGTTGGTTCTCATCTTGATATCATTTTATAATGTGACCAATAAATACCGGTTGTCATCCAAGCCAGATAAAGAAAAGATTAGATTTATGATAGTTGGTATGGGTGTATATGTTGCGTTGCAAGTCATTTTCAATCTCATTCTGCCGATACTTGGAACGCAAAAATTCTATTATTTAGGCGATTACTCGATAATAATTTTCGTTGCATTTACTACTTACGCAATAGTTAGACACCATCTGTTTGACGTACGACTAGCGATTGTTCGAAGCGTAACTTATTCGTTGGTTTTGGTTACTTTGGCGGGTGCATATACCGTTATCGCGTTCTTGCTATCGGCAGTTTTCAACCGCAATATGAGTAGTCCAGAGCAAATACTTAGCGGGGTTGTTATTAGTTTGATACTTGCCTTCGCATTCCAACCATTAAAACGTTTCTTTGACAGGTTTACTAACAGGATTTTTTACAAAGACAACTACAATACTGATGATTTTTTTGCGAAATTGAATAAAACGCTATCAACGACTACCGATTTGCGAGGTTTGCTAGAGAGGGTTGCTTACGAGATAGGGCATACATTAAAAAGTGAACAAGCATTCT
>CAIPOF010000027.1 GCA_903866605.1 uncultured bacterium
AGTCCCAGAAGTAGCGACTGCAAAATGTTCGATTGGACATCCAATAATCCAATTCGTTGTACTGGATAAATCATTTGCGTCTTGAATGTTTAGATTTATAGGCTGACCGAGCTTATCATAACCCATTGTCACAATATCACCGCCCAATGACAGCCAATATCCTTGAACTGATTTATTTTGCAAAATTTGACCAAGTTGATCGGCCAGATAACCCTTACCGCAGCCCCCCAAATCGATTGCAGTCCCATATGGTATTTGCGCCGAATTATCATCTATAACCAATCTATCAATATCAACAACTCGACGATTTGTGTAATCTATCTGACTATCGTTTTGGTAGCCAGAAGCTGCCGATTTAATGTAACCAGTTTTTTGCAAGGCTGGTAAGATAAATGGATTATACAGTCCCTCTGTTTCCGACCCTAATCGTTTAGCATTAACTAGCAAATCTTTAAATTCCGACGTTATTGGTGTATTTAAACCAGTTGAACGATTGAATAACGATAGCTCACTCATAGGTAAAAATCGGCTAAACCGTCTTTCGAAAATGAAAACCTTTTCCCACAGCTGATCAAATAATTTGTTAACATCATTGATATCCATATCGGTGACAATAGTCAAAGAAACGTCACTTCCGAGGGCCAGTTTTGTTTGTGATATTTCATTTAATAGCATGTCGTATTCCCACTTTGCGTTGTCGTACATTTTGGTGTCGATGGCGTCGTTGTAGTCACTGGTGTAGGTTTTGTCACAGTAACTGGATTTGTGGTTGTTGAACTCTTCGAGCTTGATGGCTGTCCAGTTCCATTCGCTGCGTCAGTTGCTGGCGCAGGATTATTAACTGATGGCAAACCGTTAACAAGCTTATCCAGTTCAGTCTGTCGACTATTCGTTGAATAGGTTGAGTCAACCAAGCTGGATGATGTTGAGTAAGCAGCCGTTGGCAACGTATTTAGCAGATCTTTTACTGTTATTACTAAACTTGCCAATACTACACCAATAGCACCAAGTGCATAAATATTATTTGGCCAACTTCGTAGTTTTCCAGTTTGTCGATTCGCACCCTGGCTAAATGTTTCGGTCTTTATATTACTTGACGGTACCCCTTTATCAAGCAAAATTTTGGTCATAGCCTTCATAAAAGAAGGCGGGCCGCAAATAAAAAAACTTTTCTTAAAATATTCACCATTTATTGTCTGCCAGATAATTTCAGGCGTGATCCTACCACTAGAGGCATTAAAATTTGAAAATTTATCTATTGGACCGTCACTGATTGCATAGGTTATTTCAAAATTTTGATTAGTTTTTGATAAATCTGTTAACTGTTCGACAAACGGAACATCATCCTGATCTTTGCAGCTATAAATTAAATTAATTTTATTCGAAATCCCTATATTACTGGCATAGTGGACAATACTTATTAATGGCGCAATCCCCATACCGCCAGCCATCAAAACTAAGTCTTTGTCACGATTTTCATCAAACACAAAACTACCAAACGGTCCACGAATTTGAACTTCATCACCAACTTTAAGCTCAGTCATCCTATTTGTATAACTGCCCCGAATTCGAATGCTGAATTGCAAAATGTCCTTTTCTAAGGGTGAATTTGCAATCGAAAAGCATCGCGCTGGCGTAAATCGCCCATTTCTTTTAAAATTTATAGTGGCATATTGACCGGGCCGAAATGAAAAAGGCTTTGTTTTTGAAGTCTTTTTAACAGTTAGCAATAAAGTGCTAGCTGTCAGTCTTTGATTATCTGATACTATATATTTATACATAAATTCTATTTAATTATACCATTTAATATCTGTTATTTAGCTTAATTAACATATTGCTTTGGCTTTAAAAACTAATTTATCAAAAGTCAATGCATTTCATCGTTCAGTCTTTTGCCTACGGGTTGGCAAAAAATCAAAAATAAATGTATAATGTAGAGAATGCGCAACGAACATATGTTATTTGTGCTATAAATGTATTATCAAAAGACAAAACATAAAAATCATCTGGTAATACGCCTACAAAATATAACAATC
>CAIPOF010000028.1 GCA_903866605.1 uncultured bacterium
CGGCGTTGCTCCATCAGGCTTTCGCCCATTGTGGAAAATTCCCTACTGCTGCCTCCCGTAGGAGTCTGGGCCGTTCTCAGTCCCAGTCTGGCTGATCATCCTCTCAGACCAGCTAATGATCGTCGCCTTGGTGAGCCATTACCTCACCAACTATCTAATCGTACGCAGGCCGTTCCCAAAGCGGATAAATCCTTTAATCCGAAGATCATATGCGGCATTAGCCACCCTTTCGGGCGGTTATTCCTCACTTTGGGGCACGTTCCCACGCGTTACTCAGCCGTCCGCCGCTCGCCGCCAGTCCGAAGACCGCGCTGCCGCTCGACTTGCATGTGTTAGGCACGCCGCCAGCATTCATCCTGAGCCAGGATCAAACTCTCCATAAAATGATTATCACCGATGAATCGATGTAATCTATAACTCAATATAAACCCCGTTAGAATTTCACTAACGGGAATTCACCCACATCAGATATAAATATCTAACGGGGTAAACTGACGATGATTTGCACAACCAAATTGTCAAAGATCTTTTAATCTGTTACAACTCCACGTTGTTTCACCAAAATAGCGCGACCAGATTGTTATCCATCATAACTCATTAGTTACATTACAGTCAAGAGTAATATATACTTATACAGTTGACAAAAATACAACGAAACCAATTGTCGCGCCTAACAATGCGCCCATCGCAACTTCTAGAGGCGAATGACCCTTTGCAACCTTTGGGAGTTTTATTTTTATATTAAGATCTTTTATTAGTTTATGAATCGCCACACCTTGCTCGCCGGATGCCCTGCGAACTTTCATTGCATCGTACATTACTATTACGGCAAACAATACCGCCAGACCAAATAGACCCGAGCCAACACCATCTTTTAAACCGATAATTGTAGCCATAGCAACAACTGCTGCACTATGGGCACTCGGCATACCCCCAGATACAAATAGGTACGATCTGATGGTCTGTTTCTCATTTTTTATTGTACTAATTATATATTTAACAATATGAGCACCCAACCAGGCAAAAAGAATTGTTATTAAATATGGCGACATTAGAACACTATTCATGTCTATGCTCCCTCTTGCGTATCATTTGTTTTATCTTGTTCTGGCATTAGCCCAATCGATGCAACCTTGTCACCTTCGCGCATTCGCATAATTCGAACACCTTGAGTTGTTCTGCCCAATGTAGGTATGTCTTTTAAACCAACCCGAATAGCTTGTCCACCATTAGATATTAACAATACCTCAAATGCTTCGGGATCAAGAGTATGCACTGCGATTATTGGTCCAGTTTTAGCAGTCACAACTGCGGCTTTGATGCCTACGCCACCACGTTTATGTGATGGGAAATTTGAAACTTTTGTTGCTTTACCAAACCCATTCTCACTAATTACCAATAGTTTTCGACTATCATCGACTATATCCATACCCACTACTTGATCGTTGGGTCGCAATCGTACTCCTCTTACTCCCCTTGCCGAGCGTCCCATAGGACGAGCATCTTTCTCTTTAAAACGGATAGCTTGCCCAGCTGATGTTGATATAATTACATCATTATCACCACTGGTTTTTTGGATCCATTTCAATTCATCGCCCTCATCTAATTTTATTGCGATTAATCCATTTGTCCGAATATTCGCGTAATCTTTTAATGGAGTCTTTTTGATAGTACCTTTTATAGTTGTCATAAATAGATAGCCATCATCATTTGCACCTTTTTCATGACGAATAATTGAGGTAATTTTTTCTTCTGGCTGAAGTTGTAACAAATTAATCGCCGCAACACCGCGTGTCGCCAAACTTGCAGCTGGCACTTCATATGCTTTCAATCGGAAAATTCGACCACGATTAGTAAAGAACAACAGGTAATCATGAGTACTGGCTGGTACTAACTGATCGATAATGTCTTCCGCCTTTATTGTCATACCCCTCTTACCTTTTCCTCCTCTATTCTGACGATGATATTCACTAACTAATGTTCGTTTAATATAATTCTCGGCGGTAAGTAGTATAACGCTGTCTTCCTCGGGGATAAGCTCTTCGTCACTAAATTTACCTAATTCATAATTTATCATCTGACTTCGCCTGGCGTCGCCGTATTTTTCTTTCATTTCAAGAAGTTCTTTTTTGATAATTATCAAAATTTTATGCTCATCTGACAATATCGCTTCAAGTTTTGAAATTAAATCGAATAGTTCTTTTAACTCATTCTCAATAGCTTCACGTTCAAGCCCTGTCAATCGTCGAAGTTGCATTGCTAAAATTGCTTTGGCCTGTATCGATGACAATTTGAATTGTTCAATTAGTGCTAACTCTGCGTCTTCACTGGTTCTACTGGCCCTGATAGTCTTAATAACTTCATCAATATGATCCAGAGCAATTTTATACCCTTCTAAAATATGTGCACGTTCTTTGGCTTTTCGTAATTCATATTGCGTACGACGACGTACTACTACTTGACGATGTTTGATAAATTCACTCAAAATCTCTTGAAGGCCTAAAATACGCGGTTGAATGCCATCAATTAGTGCTAACATATTAAAATGAAAACTTGTTTGAAGAGATGTGTGTTTAAAGAGTTGATTCAACACTTTCTTTGGATAGGCGTCTTTTTTAAGTTCAACTACAACTCGTACTGACCCCCTGGCACTCTCGTCGCGCAGGTCGCTAATTGACGTAATCTTCTTTTCCTTGACTAAGCCAGCAATCCTCTCTATAAGTGTTGCTTTATTTACAGCAAATGGAATTTCTGTAATTATTATTTGGCTTCGTCCTCTCTTATTTTCTTCGATTGAAGCAACCGCTCTTATCACAACGCTACCACGACCTGTTTGATAGGCTTGCCTCATAGGTGCACCGCCATATACGATTGCCCCCGTTGCAAAATCAGGTCCTTTTACGTGTTTTAGCAAATCATCCAATGTTGTAGTTTCGGGATTATCAATTAGGTGAATTGTCGCATCAACCAATTCACCTAAATTATGTGATGGAATACTAGTTGCCATACCGACAGCTATACCAATTTGACCATTCAATAGTAAGTTTGGCAATTTTGCAGGTAACACCGCTGGCTCTTGTTCGGACCCATCATAATTATCTCGAAAATCAACTGTATCCTTGTCTAGATCTGTCAATAACTCATTGCCAGCCTTATCAAGCCTTGCTTCGGTATAGCGAGCTGCAGCTGCAGGATCTCCATCCATAGAACCAAAATTTCCCTGACCATTAACTAATGTATAACGCATAGTCCAATTTTGGGCCAAGCGAACCATTGAATCATAAATAGCAGTATCACCGTGAGGATGATATTTACCCATTACATCACCCACGATACGTGCAGATTTTGTAAATTTTCCACCTGGCCTTAGACCTTGTTCTCCCATTGAATATAAAATTCGACGATGAACAGGCTTTAAGCCATCACGAACGTCAGGTAGCGCACGATCAATAATCACACTCATTGAATAACGAAGGAAACTATCTTCCATGACATCTTCAATTGTTTCGTTTTCTACAACACGTGAATGTGTTTGAGCTACGGCCTCAATAATTTCTCCTTCAATTGATGTATTTTTGTCATCATCCATAATTATATATCCAACTCCTCTAGGCTCAGCGACTTGGCTCTACCCTGTATAAAACTTTTTCTTAAATCAACTTGATCGCCCATAAGTTTTGTGAAAATTGCATCTGCATTTTCAGCATCTTCTACCCTAACCTGAACTAACACACGATTCTCTGGATTCATTGTTGTATCCCACAACTGATCAGCGTCCATCTCGCCTAGACCCTTATACCTCTGCAACATTGTTAGTCCAGCTTGTTTGCTGCGATCATCTTCATTATCAACCTTTACCCCTTTTTCAGTTCGCTCGCTAATCAAGCGGTCAATGATAGAATCCCTCTCCTCGTCACTATAGGCATAATACTTTTTTGTACCAACTTTTAGTAGGAAAAGGGGTGGTTTGGCAAGGTAGATATAACCACCATCAACCACTTCACGCATATATCGAAAGAAAAATGTTAAAAGTAAGGTCGCGATATGGCTACCGTCAACATCGGCATCTGTCATAATAATGATTCTGTGATACCTAAGACCAGATATTTCAAATTGATCACTAATCCCTACACCCATTGCTTTTATCAAACTCACAATCTCATTGTTCCCTAGCATACGATCTAGCCTGGCCCGCTCAACATTAAGAACTTTCCCCCTAAGTGGAAGAATAGCCTGAGTTTTGCTATCTCGTCCTGATTTTGCCGATCCACCCGCTGAATCACCTTCTACTATATATAATTCTGAGTCTGCAGGGTTCTTGCTTGAACAGTCAGACAATTTGCCAGGAAGGCTAAGGCCATCAAGCGCGCCTTTACGGATAACGTTGTCACGTGCCGCACGTGCCGCTTTACGTGCTCTTGCTGCTAGTAAGGCTTTCCCGACAATACCTTTTGCGACATTCGGATTTTCATCTAGATAGTATGAAAAGTACTCGTTCATCACTTGTTCGACATAACGTCTGACTTCAGGATTACCTAGTTTATTTTTTGTTTGTCCCTCAAACTGAGGGTCTGGCAATTTAACTAAAATAACAGCCGTTAAGCCTTCCCGAATATCATCACCTGTAAGATTATCTTCTTTTTCCTTCAACAAACCACTTTTTCGAGCATAGTCATTGATAGTACGCGTCAAAGCTGATCGAAAACCTACCAGGTGCGTTCCACCATCCAAGGTTAAAACATTATTTGCAAATGGTTTCACAATTTCAGCAAAAGAATCATTATATTGAACTGCTACTTCTACAATTGAGTCCTCTACCAACTTTTCAACATAAAATATGTTACTCGATAATACATCCTTGCCGATATTCAAATGTTTTACATAACTTTGAATACCACCATCAAAATAAAATGCTTGGCGATTATCAGTTCGTTCATCTAAAACAGATACATAAACACCTTTTGTCAAATATGCTTGATGCCTTAAGTAATTAACCACCCACTTATAATCAAACTCAATTCCCTCTTTAAATATTGTTGGATCGGGATAAAAAGTGATAGTCGTACCTTGGTCACGATCTGTTGATCCAATTTTTTGAAGCTGACCTTTTATTACACCTTGCTCAAATTCCATACGATATAAATGACCATCCCGCACAACTTCAGCAATAAGTTTTGTCGATAATGCATTTACAACACTTGAACCAACGCCGTGTAGTCCAGAAGACACTTTATATCCCCCACCGCCAAATTTTCCACCCGCGTGTAAGATGGTTAGGGCGGTTTCTAGGGAACTTTTACCGGTCGTAGGATGTTTATCGACAGGTATGCCACGACCGTTGTCCTGTATACGTGCCCCACCATCTTTTTGCAGAATAACAGATATTTTCGTTGCAAAGCCAGCAATTGCCTCATCGACACAGTTATCGGCAATCTCTTTTATTAGATGGTGAATGCCTTCATAACCCGTGCTACCAATATACATTCCCGGACGTTTACGTACAGGATCCAAACCCTCGAGCACTTGAATTTGTGACCCGTCATATGAATTACTATTTTTTTGTTTAACCACTACCAACTCCCTCATCCATTTCAGACTAATCTTCTATAGCTATCTACAATGTTACCATTATAACGAATAATTTGTGTTCACTCAAGCTATTGCATTGAACATATTTATTATGCTAAAGTGTAGCATAAGAGGTATCTCAAAAAATAAATATGTTTAGGAAAATAATTTCCAATCTTCCATTCAGTCCAGCCCTTGTCGGACAACTTGGATTTTATGCGAAAAGACTACGCAAAGAAGACGCCACAAGGCGTTTGGGCTTAATATTTGTAGCTCTAGCACTTGTAGTCCAATCACTTACAGTATTTCAACCATCTGAATCAGCTAATGCATCAAGTGATACCGATATGGTGTCCGGTGGTATTACATCCATTAGTGATTACTTGAAATCATACGATTCAAATACCAAACATCTCCGGGATACAATGAATTATGTCGGTATTACAAGAGACGAGATAAAAGCAGCTACACATACGGATTTCAAGGCCAGTGACAATCTTTCGTGGGGATTCGCTTCAAGATTTAGTTATGCACAAGGTGAAAGACAACACAATATATATAACTCAAATGGAGTCAAAGTCACGACCGTATACTCACGACCATTAAAACTATGGGGAAACGCAGATATGATGATATCCGCATATAAGGGACACTCAGCTAAGATGGGCTGGTTCGCCATTATGCAATCGTGTGGTAATTTAGTGACCACCAAATTACCCACTCCGCCACCAACTCCTGAACCAGTCTATACATGTGACGCCTTGACAGCTGAACTTGCTGGTGGCAACAAATATATATTTAATGGAAAAGCCACTGCCAAAAATGGTGCCTCAGTCGAAAACTATACATTTAGCTTTGGTGATAATGCAACCCAGACTGGCACAAGTTCTATTGGTGTCAGTCATACCTATGCCAGCAAGGGCGCAACGTATACAGCAAAACTAAGTGTAAAATTCAAAGTCAACGGTGATACAAAAAATATTTCAAGCAGTGCCTGCACGGTGAAAATTGTTGTGGATCAATCACCAGAACCAGTCTATACTTGTGATGCCTTAACGGCAGAACTAGTAAGCGGAGATCAATACAAATTTGATGGCAAAGCTACAGCATTGAATGGTGCCACGATTGAAAGTTATGCTTTTGACTTTGGTGATAATGCAACAAAAAATGTCACTAACCCTATTGGTATTATCCATACATACGCCAATACAGGTTCATCCTATACTGCCAAGTTGAATGTAAATTTTAGAGTTAATGGTGCTTCAAAGACGGCCACAAGTAGCGCTTGCACGGTAAAAATTATCGTTAGCCAACCCCCAATCCCACCAACACCAACACCAACGCCAACACCAACGCCGACACCAACGCCGACACCAACGCCAACGCCATGTTCATTAAACCCGAATTTTACAGCGGATAATCCAAATTGTAAACCATGCCCCGGAAATGACACTATATGGATCAACGACGAGTCATGTACACCAAATATTGTTAAATCCAAGATAGCGACAAACATTTCACAAGGTTTTATCGATGCTACATCAGTTTCAGCCCATGCTGATGATCAAATTAGTTACACCATTACTGTTGAAAATACTGGGTTAAGCCCTTCAACAGTTAAGCTAGAAGAGCAACTTGGTGATGTCTTGGAGTATGCGACAATAGTTGATAACGGTGGTGGAATATTCAATGACACGACTAAAACATTGGCTTGGCCAGATGTGACCCTAAATCCAAAAGATAAACAATCAAGAACATTTGTCGCTAAAGTATTGAATGAAATTCCAACAACAGCTGTTGGAGCAAGTGACCCGACATCCTACGATTGTAAAATGTTAAATATTTTTGGTAACTCGATAAATATAAACGTTGATTGTCCAACACCAAAAATTGTTGAAACTGTTGCAAGTGAGCTCCCAAAGACAGGACCAACCGAAAATCTGTTATTTGCTGGTGTAGTTCTTGCTATCTCGACATACTTTTATGCACGTAATCGCCAACTAAAGAAAGAGATATACTTAGTACGCAAAAATGTTAGTATAGGGACAATCTAAGAATACCAAACAGGAGCAAAATATGAGTAATAACCAAGAAAATTTGAGAATTGACCCTGAAAAAAGTGTTAATAGCCCTGAAAAAAATATCGAGCAACAACCAAAAATATATGAAAAGCCTGAAACCAAAATAGATAAACCTGAGACTTCAATCGAATTACCCTCCGAGGCCATCGAGTCTAAAACTGAAAAAGCTCGCATAGAAGCTCTTGAGATTGCAAAAAGTAATGAAAATAAAAATAATCATGAAAAAAAGGTTGAAAAACAATCATCATCTCACAAACGTAGTTCCATCAGTAAAAAACAACGCGAAAACAGCTATAAACAAACCATGAACCATATTCAAAATGAGCTTCCCCCAAATAGCCGTGCCTTCAGTAAAATAATACACAATAAGGTTATTGAAAAAACAAGCGACATTGTTGGTAATACGATTGCTCGACCCAATGCCATTCTTGCCGGTGCGTTTGTTGCATTCATCTTAACTTTACTAACCTATACTGTCGCAAAGACAATTGGTTATGCCCTTTCCGGTTTCGAAACAATTGCCGCCTTTATTATTGGCTGGATTATCGGCATTATTTACGATTATTTTCGAGTTTTGTTCACTAATAGAAATTAATAATAGTTAAATATCATCGAAGTTTTATCGAGACGCCATCGTCTAATCCATTGCTTGTCCGAATATGAAGTTCGTCTTTTTTTGGTTGGACAACGGTTGTTTCATTAAAGGTATCTTTTGGTGCAACATTTTCCTTAGACTTACCAACTGGAGTTTTTGAAGCCGCAGCAATCTGTTGACGCTTTTCGAGCCATTCATCCAAAAAAGATGAGCTGTTTTTTGCCAATGGGTTTGCAGGTACTCCCAATTGCCCAGATACACCGATTTTACTCTGTTGATTAATTCTATTTAATGTGGCTAATTTTGCCTTTCTAGCAACATCACCAGCTCCTAGGCGTGCGAATATCTCTTTTTCTACCAATGCCCTAGGTCGGCCATATTTAGCCGCAGAGAGCTTCTTAAGAGCGTCCTGAAGCTTTGGGTTTGGTTTTGCCATTGGTGGTATCAAATTCATACTAAATGCTGCTGACGGCACCCCATTTATCATTGCTGACGTTATTGTTTGAAAATTTGGTAATTTCGTCAGATCTTCGGCATCGAACGTTGGCATAAATTTCTTTTGTAATATTTCGGCATCTGTTATACCTAGGCGTCCACTAATTATTGTACCGATATTTCCAAGTATTGACTCTCGTATACTATCTGTTAACTGTGTCATGAATTGATTCGCCAAAACTAGATTTAGTCTATATTTTCGAGCCTCAGATAAAATCGTAGCAAATGATTCCGTCGCAAAGTTCTGGAACTCATCAACATATAAACAAAAATCCTGTCGCTCATCTTCTGGTATATCATCACGACCCATTGCCGCTACCTGGAATTTCATTATAAAAATCATCCCAAGTAATTGTGAATTTAATTCACCTGTTTTTCCTTTTGATAAATTAACAATCAATATCTTCTTATTATCCATAATCTCACGTAAATTAAATCCGCTCTTTGTTTGGCCGATAATATTACGCATCATTTCGTTTGATAAAAATGCACCGAATTTACTGACGAACCAACCCAAAATTTCAGATTTATTTGCCTCACTTGTCTGAGCCATCTCTTTATTCCAAAAATCTAAAACCGTTTTATCTGTCACATATTTCATTTTCTCATCAGTGAATGATTGGTCATTAAAAACTTGCGGTACATCAATAAACGATGATCCATTTGGATCACTCATAATAGTTAGGGCTGCATTACGGAACCAATGCTCGTATCTTGGTCCAATAATACCCGTATGGCCAGGGTCATATAATTTATAAAGCATTGCAATTGCCTCTTGAATTAGAAAATCTCGTTGATCTTGTGTCTCAAATTCAAACAAATTCAAACCAACAGGATTTTCCATATCTCCAGGACTGAAATAAATTACATCCTCAACTCTTTCTCTTGGGATTATACCCAATAATGTATCGGCAGCATCTCCGTGTGGATCAATAAACGCAAATCCCCGTCCATCCATCATATCTTGAAAGGCTAAATTAGAGAGCAAAGCTGTCTTACCAGTACCTGTTTGTCCAATAAAGTACGTATGCCTTCGCCTATCATTAGTACTGAGCCTAATTTGCTTCTTTGTCCCACGAAACTCATTATAACCAAGCAAAAAACCCTCTTCCATAACTTGCGTGGGCCCATCCACCTGTTTAGCCATTTGTCTTTGCACCTGTGACGTTGGAATACTATTTTGATCTGGTAAATGAAAAATCGTTGCCAGCTCAACTGTATTTAATATATTTTTATTGACAGTTTGAGGGAAAAAACGAAAAATATAGGATGTCACCAATTCTTCAATATCTTTTGATACGCTAAATTTAAACCCATTATTTGTCGTTGAATCAAATAATGAAAAAGAGGCAATAATATTACTAAGCAATGCCTGGGACCTAGTCGCTGTATTGGAAGAAACAATAACGCGTATTAATACTTCAAATCCAGGATAGCGTGTTTTTTCTTCAATCGCTTCAACCAAGCCTTGCTCTAACGAAGATAGCTGTTTATCTTCGGGGGTTTTTTCTTTTGAATCAGGTGGTTTCCAAAGTGCCTCCACCAGATTCTTTGGCTTAAAAGCGTCTCCAATCCCATATGTTTTTTCACCTTTTTCTTTTTTAATTTTATTAGCTGCAAAAACCGAACTTTTTGTCCAACTTTCGGCCGCAGGCCTAATCATCATCTGTACTACTACTCCATCGTCACGAGTAACAGATGATAACGCATTTAAAAGTGCCCTAGCAGCATCGCGTTTTGACTCTTGGTATGTTGCGATAGGATATACAAAACTCTTTTTTAATGTCAATTCGCCACCGATAGTACCACTTATTTTACCAGCCTGGCTAAAAATATTACGCTCTTCTATCTCTTCTAGGCGTGCGTGTGGATAAGCGGCTGCAATCGCTTGTTTTATTACTTCTGTTAACACAGCTGGTACGACAGCATAATAATGCACCAGTCCTTCGTGGGCAACAATTTCAAATGACAAGTGTCTTTGCCCATATATTCGGCTTTTAAAACCCTTTGTTGCGGTACTAGAGATAATATTATACATAACCTGAGCCTGTGATAATACTTCTTCGGTTATATCACGTTCATCACGACCGTTTGCCTCTAAATCTTCACCCGATGGCGGGATGTGAATATACATGGGTATCATCTTTAACCCACGTTCATAATTCTTGGCATCACGTAATGATTTTTTATATTGAGAAAATACAAATATAAAAATTACTATACCTATAACCAGAATAATAAATATCGTGATCAAAAAGTTTATCATTTTATATTTATATAACAGACGGAAACTTATTCAGTAGCGCCTAACTCCCTCCCAAAGCGTTTTTTCAAATAATCAACTTGTAATTTGTTAACCTCTTCGTCGCGTCTATAGGGATTATTTTGCGTTTCAGCAACAATTTTTTTTGCTTTATCAACCCACTCTTTTTCAATTAAATCGTCATCATTGGCTACTAATGGATTCCCAGTCACCATCTTACTACCAATAGTCACTTGACTATCATTAGTCGAAATCGGCGATGCTACTGTCGATGAACTTACGTCAGCCATCACAGCATTCAATTCACTTTTCTTCTCAAATGCCTCAATACCCTCTGTATTACCCTGTTCGGGGTTATCTAATACGGGTAATTTTTCATTATTTTGTCCATTATTAACAGGTAATTTTTCAAGATTTATATTCTGTGATGGCGTCTCTGGTTTCATATCTGTAATTATATCATGATAACAACAAGCTTATGACAAAAAACTAATTTATTCTTTTTGATATGTATAAACAGCCAATAATTATAAAAATTAGAATCAATAAATACTCATAAAAACCTACATTTCCAACAGACTGCAGACCGATCAACATTATCGGCGCAGCAGCAACTATGGTCGAATAGTAATATGAGCGCTTGAAACTCAAAGATTCAAATGGTTTTTTCGAAATAAATGCAATTGACAGGTGTGAAATTACACGACTCATACCATAAATAAAATATGAGACTATCCCAATCAATGCAAGATAGGCAAAGATAAAAATTGCTAATATACCAAACGGACCAGCAATTACTGGCGTAGTAGTGTTTAGTAAAATAGCAAGTAAACAAAAACTAACTACTGTTATTATTGAAATAATTATTTTTAACATATATAGAGACTATAGCACTTTTATATTATAAGTATAAAATTAGCCTGAGCGACAAACCTATATGCTCGGATTGCAGCAAACGCTATATAATTTAATAATTGAGCGTGTGAACCACGAGCGACCTGCCGCTGCAGGCTGTTTGACTGACCGCTCCGAGAAAACTCGGGGCATATGTCACTTTGTTTGTGCACTTTCCGCTATGTAATTGATACAAGGTACTTGTGTACGTGCTACACGCCATTTGGCGGAGCATCGGCAACGCCAGAGAAACAATATAAGGTCGTGTGTCGTTAGACACATTTCTTTATAATAGTAACGCATGCCGTCACCGATTATCCGTCAAAAAATAACGCGGTCAGATTATTAATTGTTAAGGTGTTTTAAACATTTTTGTTTTTTGTTAAAACATAATAAAACCATAGCATAACCACTTTAATCCGTCAATAATATTGATTCAATAATTGTTGTATTAATTATATTTTATCAAAAATATTCATAAATTAAAGAATAATAGTGTAGCTTCTTTACAATATTACTACATTGTTATTCTTACTACAATAATTATCTACTTACATACAAATATGATGTGTCTATGTATTTTCTATATAATTTTATGTTTTATTTTTTGGCCAACTTGTGTCGATTGTTCCCTATGGTCTATAGAAATTTAGATTAACTTTATCTTAACTCAATTTGTTATTATTTGAACTGTGAAAAAAGTTTAGTGAGATAAATTATCGGGAGACACGAAAACTAACATACAAAGCTGTGGCGCTAGGGCGAAGTTTAAGTTCAGATTCAGGATACCATCGATAGATGTGTAGTCCCACTTACCACCACGAGTGAAGCCACGTAGGCTAGTATCATCAGCACTACTGTAAACCTGACCAATACCGTTGCTACTAGTCCAGATATTAGCCCCAGCAATACCAGTAGAAGTGGGGTTTGGGTTGGGACTTATGGTGCCCGGGTTGGTGATAGCGGTCCATTGGCGATAGGCGTATCCATTTCCAGTAACACCAGGCTGTCCGGTGGTTGATGTGCCTGATGTCCATTCCCACACATTACCTGCTAAATCCCAGATGACTTCTCCGTTACTGAGGTTTAGAGTGCGTCGCTGGTTGCCACCAGTGTTGATCTCTCCATAGTAGCCATCACTATCAACAGAACTAGCTTCAATCATATTTGCAGGGGCATTGTCACTATGTCCAGAATATATATAACCACTTCCAACTGTGCCGCTATTCCAATTGGTTGGGTTGTTTAGAACATTTTGAGCTATAGTCATCCATTCAGCTTCTGTAATTAGGTGACAACCACTGCAGTTTGCTACGTTGGAGCTGTAAGCAATGGCATTAGTTTGGCTGATTGATACCCATGGAGTGCCACTGGCTTGAGATATTGGTACATTTGATGTGCCTACTTGTTTAGCTTCGTACTTCATAACACAGAAATCATTAGTGCTATAAGTAGTACTGCCTGGAACTACTACGAAGTTTAGCGGACAGGTTGTGTTAGCACTGGCACTATAACTGTTCGCGTTATTTGATGTTGTTAGACGATAATTTTGATAATTAGTAGTTGATGATGGTGCGTAGACAAGGTTACTATTTGAATTAGACTTAATACAGATATTGATGTTAGACACAGCTTGATTACAGTCATTAGTTTGAGAGTAGGCACTGTTTTGAACATAAAAGAGAGAAAGTTGTTTAACTGTGTTAGATAAATCTGATTGTAATGAGGCAACGGTGGCCTTTTGAGAAATACCGGTAAAAGATACTATGGTTATGGCGGCTAGGATGCCTATGACTACTATGACGACTAGGAGTTCGACGATGGTGAAGGCCTTTTTCATGTGCTTAATTATAACGTTACGCTTAATCTAAACGCAAGCAACGTATTAAAGTATTTGTAGCTAGGATTTAGGAATTAATATTATTAATTTCCATAATCCTAATATTAAAAAATTTCAAATTAGCAGTTTTATAAACTACTAGCTTCGTAATAAAAAATCATATTTTGAATGAATATTTTAAACAGAA
>CAIPOF010000029.1 GCA_903866605.1 uncultured bacterium
CCTACGGGTTGGCAAAAAATCAAAAATAAATGTATAATGTAGAGAATGCGCAACGAACATATGTTATTTGTGCTATAAATGTATTATCAAAAGACAAAACATAAAAATCATCTGGTAATACGCCTACAAAATATAACAATCGGGTCTAAAGCCCGTCTTTTAATGCGAGTTTATATGACAAAGCAGAATATACATCTAAAAACCGCTGTGATTTTTCTTGATATAGGATGGCGTGTTAGTATTCCGTTGGTAATATTTGTTATCCTTGGCAGCATTTTGGATAATAAATTTGCTACAAAACCTTTGTTTATTATTATTGGAATAATTTTGTCAATTTTTGTTACAACTTGGACTTTTTACCGGTTATATAAACAAATCACCAAGGAAAAAGATTAATGAATATTTCAATAAATGCCGAGACTTTATTTGAAATTGGTGGTTTTCCAATAACTAATAGTATGTTAGCCACGTCATTATTTGTGATTATTCTAGCTATAGTCACATTTATCGGAACTCGCAAAATGAAAAGTCACCCAAAAGGTCTACAAAACGCACTAGAAATGGTCGTCGAAATGATTCATAACTTGACGCATAATATTATTGACAACAATAAAGTTGCCAAGGTAGTATTTCCTTTAATTGCAACATTTTTTATATTTATTATTGCCAATAATTGGGCTGGTTTGATCCCCGGTTTTGGGAGTATCGGCATATATGAAATGAAAGAAGGTCATCAAGTATTGGTCCCTTTACTTAGATCGGCCAACGCTGATTTAAATACCACAATAATGCTGGCGTTAGTATCGGTCATTGTTATCCAAGTTGTTGGTATCGGCGTTATTGGGCTTAAAAGTTATTCCAAAAAATTCTTTAATTTTAGTTCCCCAATATTATTTTTTGTGGGTATCTTGGAGCTGATATCAGAATTTATTAAAATTATTTCATTTTCTTTTAGGTTATTTGGAAACGTTTTTGCAGGGGAAGTTTTGTTAATAGTGATAACTGCGCTAGTCCCCTACATTTTACCAATGCCCTTTTATGGTTTAGAGTTATTTGTGGGATTTATTCAGGCGCTAGTATTTATGATGTTGACGCTAGTGTTTATCAAGATGGCCACGGTGGAAGCGCACTAATATGAAAATATAGGAGCTAAAATGAATCGATAGAACAACAAAAGTTTATATTTAATAAGAAAGGATAAAGATGGACCCAAAATCAGCACAACTAATAGGAGCAGCGCTAGCAATCGGCCTAGGGGCAATAGGACCAGGCATCGGGCTAGGAATTTTAGCCGGCAAAGGCCTAGAAGCAATTGGACGAAACCCAGAGGCAACAAGTAAAATACAAGCTAATATGATCTTAATGGGCGCATTTACAGAAGCAATTGCAATATATGCTTTAGTCATTGCCCTTATTATCAAGTTCGTTTAGAGGTCGTATGCTAGAGGCGTTAAACAGTTTAGGCGTAAATTACAAACTACTAATTGCACAATTAGTAAATTTCGTTTTGCTTTTTATCGTACTGTACATATTTTTATATAAACCAGTACTAAAAATGCTAAATGAAAGATCAAGTAAAGTAGATAAAAGTCTTAATGACGCCGATAAAATTGAAAAAAGGCTGGTTGAAGTCGAAAAAGAGATCGATCAAAAACTAGCCGAAGCAGATAAAAAATCTAATTTGCTTATCACCGAAGCAAAACAACAAGGCAAATTAATCGAATCAGACATGTCCGTTGAAGCCCAAAAAAAGGCTGACCAAATAGTTGAAAAAGCTAAATCAGAAATTGCCAGCCAACAACAAAAGATGCTATCCGAAACCAAATCTGAAATTGCAGGGCTTGTATCAGAAACTATACGATTAATCGCCCAGGACAAGACGATAAAGCTTGATAGCAAAATGATTGACGGCACAATTTCAAAAATTAAAGTGGACAATGGTAATGTCAAGTAGCTTGGATATTACAAATAGCGTTTTGGATTTCAGCAACGATAAAACTGCTGCCGAGATTGACATAATTGCTGGCAAGATTGTAAGTCTGAATTATCATCGAGCCAAAACAATTCTAAGTATTTTAAAGTCTAAACAAGAAATGGCATCCACGAATGTGACAGTAATTTCGGCATCCGAAATTAGTAATCAACAAAAGACTAAAATTGCGCAGTCCTTAAGCATTCATAATGACAAGATAGTTTTTATAATAGATGAAAATTTATTAGGTGGAATAGTTATCAAGATTGGTGATCAAATTATTGACGGATCTTTGGTGACTAGAATTACAAAAGTAAAAGATTTATTGGCTAAAACCCATGTTAACTAAACAAAAGGAAAATTAGATGATAGACAGCGGACAATACCTAATCAAAAAACTCACTCAAGAATTAGAGAATTACAAACCAGATACCAAAACTATTAATTTTGGTAAAGTATCTTCTGTTTTTGATGGAATTGCTAAAGTTACAGGATTATCAGAAGTTATGTCGTTCGAAATGGTTCACTTTCAAAATGGATTGTTTGGTATCGCCCTAAATCTTGAAGACGACCAAGTCGGTATCGTCGTACTAGGAAATAGTGAATCTATTGCCCAAGGCGATGAAGTCCGCTGTACTGGCAAGGTGCTAGAAGTACCTGTCTCAAATGAAATTATCGGCAGAGTCGTAAATCCGCTGGGTGAACCGCTTGATGAAAAAGGCACCATAAAATCTGATAAATTTCAACCAGTTGAAAAGATTGCCCCAGGAGTCATCGAACGTAAATCTGTGACTGTTCCATTGCAAACCGGTATAAAAGCAATTGATTCCGTTATTCCTATCGGAAGAGGCCAACGTGAACTTATCATTGGTGATCGCCAAACCGGAAAAACTGCTATAGCTATCGATACTATTATTAACCAAAAAGACAAAGACGTAATTTGTATTTATGTAGCTATCGGTCAAAAGCGATCCAAGGTCGCAAAAATTGCAGCTGAATTCGAAAAACATGATTGTATGAAAAATACAATAATAGTTCTAGCGGGCGCTTCTGATCCAGCTCCAATGCACTACATTGCACCATATTCAGGTGTAGCAATTGCTGAATATTTTATGGATCAGGGCAAAGACTGTTTGATTATATATGATGATTTATCTAAACATGCCTGGGCTTATCGACAAATATCCTTATTACTGCGTCGACCACCAGGTCGCGAAGCTTATCCCGGCGATGTTTTCTATTTACACTCAAGATTGCTGGAACGAGCTTGTCGACGCGATGAAAAATATGGTGGTGGTTCGATTACTGCTCTACCAATTATTGAAACTCAAGCCGGAGACGTTTCCGCCTACATCCCGACGAATGTTATTTCAATTACCGATGGACAAATATATTTGGAATCAGATTTATTTTATCAAGGCATCCGCCCAGCCCTAAACGTCGGTCTGTCGGTGTCCCGTGTTGGTTCAGCCGCTCAGGTGAAAGCTATGAAAAAAGTTGCTGGTAAATTGCGGCTTGAACTAGCCCAATTCCGCGAATTACAATCATTTGCTCAATTTGCTTCAGATATGGACGAGGAAACAAAAAATCAGATTGAACGTGGTAAAAGATTGATCGAGATACTAAAACAAGATCAATTCAAACCAATGCCAGTGTCTCATCAGGTAGCAATAATATACGCCGCAACTAACGGTCATTTAGATGACATTGACGTAGATAAAATTAAAGAATTTGAGATAAAATTATCAGATTATATTGAGAATAGAGATAAATCCTATAAAGCTAATCTTGATGAAGATCTTGATATTACAAAAAGGGTTGAAGAATCCTTAAAGAAACTTATCGAAAAAGTAAAAGTCGGTTTTTAACATGGCAAACTCCAAAGAAATTCGTCATAGAATTAGATCAGCCACAAATACCAAGCAAATTATTAAAGCTATGGAACTAGTATCTGTAATAAAAATGCAAAAAGCTGTTGCTAAAAATTTAGCTTCCAGACCATACACTGCTGCGGCTGATGGTATAATCAAAGATATCTGCAGTCAAATCAGTGTTATCGATCACGACTATTTCAAACCAGGTAAATCTGGGCATAAGCTTGTTTTGATAATTACAACTGATCGAGGTCTGTGTGGGAATTTGAACGCCAAAGTTATAAAAAAACTGATTGATGATTTTGCCATAGATGATACGGAAATCATCGCAATTGGTAAAAAAGGCCGAGATTTGTCTTTGCAACTGGGGATAAACATAATTGCAGAATTTTTCGGTGCAACTGAAAATCCAGGATTTAAAGACGAATACCCAGTTTTAAAATTAATTGAAAATGAATTCAAGACTGGAAAATATGAGACTGTCAGTGTAATCTATCCTCATTTCATATCAACCTTAAATCAGGAAGCAACAACATTACAACTTTTGCCACTTCCAATTACACACGGTGGTGCCATCAAAGATTCAACGCTTTACGAACCAGGTAAGACCGAAGTATTAAATAAGCTTATACCAAGAGTACTGGAAACAATTCTATGGCAATGTCTGCTTGAAACTGTTGCTTCTGAACATTCAGCCAGGATGATAACGATGAAAAACGCAAACGAAAATGCCGAGGAATTGATTGACGATTTGACATTGTCTTTCAACCAATCCAGACAAGCAAATATTACTCGAGAATTGGCTGAAATTTCAGCCGGTAAGATGACATTAGAAGAATAAGGAGATATAAATGAACGAAGGAAAAATATTACAAATACTAGGACCAATTGTGGACATTAGCTTTGAGAAAAAAGTTCCCGCAATTTATAACGCAGTTCAAATAAAAGATGGCCCAATCCTAGAAGTTCAACAACACCTTGGTAATGATACAGTTCGAGCCGTAGCGATGGGGTCAACTGATGGCATAAAAAGAGGTCAATTAGTTATCGACACCGGTGAACCAATCAAAGTACCAGTTGGGCCAGAAGTTTTGGGTCATATGTTTGATATATTGGGTAATCCAATTGATGGAGTCCCCTTTAAGGTAGGAAAAACAAGCTCTATCCATAGAGAAGCCCCTACATACGCCGAGCAATCCAAAGAGACTCAAGTTTTTGAAACTGGTATTAAAGTAATCGATTTGATTTGTCCTTTCATCAAGGGTGGAAAAGTTGGCTTATTCGGTGGTGCTGGTGTTGGGAAAACGGTCGTTATTACAGAGCTAATACGTAATCTTGCCGCTGAGCACGGCGGATATTCTGTCTTTGCTGGCGTCGGAGAACGAACCCGTGAAGGAAATGATTTGTATCACGAGATGAAAGAGTCAAAAGTTCTTGACAAGACAGCACTGGTGTTCGGTCAGATGAATGAACCACCAGGAGCTAGACTTCGAGTTGCCTTGTCTGCTCTAACCATGAGCGAATATTTCCGAGATCAAGAGAATAAGGACATATTGTTATTTATTGACAATATATTTCGCTTTACTCAGGCAGGTTCAGAAGTTTCTGCCCTTCTTGGCAGAGTTCCCTCTGCAGTAGGCTATCAGCCAACTCTTGCACAAGAAATGGGTCAATTGCAGGAACGAATTACTTCTACTGAAAAAGGTTCAATCACATCCGTTCAAGCCGTCTATGTTCCGGCTGACGATTTAACTGACCCTGCGCCAGCAACCACATTTTCCCACCTTGACTCAACTGTTGTCCTATCAAGAGGCCTTTCGGAACTTGGTATTTACCCAGCTGTCGATCCACTAGATTCGACATCTACTGCGTTAGACCCAGGTATCATCGGTGAAGAACACTACAATGTTGCTAGGGGTGTACAAAAAATATTACAAAGATACAAAGACCTTCAGGATATCATTGCTATCCTTGGTATGGATGAATTATCAGAAGACGATAAACAAACAGTCTCTAGAGCTCGCAAAATTCAAAAATTCCTGTCACAGCCAATGTTCGTTGCCGAAGTATTTACAGGTGTTCCAGGTGCCTACGTTACACTTTCCGATACAATCAATGGCTTCAAAGAAATTTTAGAAGGCAAACATGACGATAAGGGTGAACAAGCATTTTATATGAAAGGTTCAATTAAAGAGGTAAAATAGTGATAAATTTTCATCTAAAAATAATATCACCAAAACGTGTTCTTTTTGAAGAGGAAGCTACAGAAATAACTGTACCTACGACAGAGGGTGAAATAACTGTTCTTGCCAACCATGAACCTATGGTATCGCAACTAGCAATGGGCGGTTTAGTCGTTAAAAATGGAAAAACCGAACATGTTGTTGCTGTCTATGGAGGTTTTATCCATATAGAAGAAAATGGCGGTGTGACTGTTTTGGCAGACAGTGCTCAACATATTTACGAGATAGATGAAGAATTAACAAAAGAGGCCATCAAAAAGGCCGAAAAAGCTATCACCAAAGCTCGTGAATCACGTGAAGCCTTTGCAAATAGTGAAGGTGGTTTATCCCGCTCATTATCACATGAGGATAATAGAATTCTAGCCGAAACCCAGGCCGAACTATTGATGAACTTTACTCGCTTAAAAATCGTACATAAACATCGTTCACATCACGGTGTCAGATACGACAAATAATAATTTCAAATGAAAAGAGGCCAGTTTAGTGTCATGGCCAGGACAACTTCGCAAGAAGATTACTTGCTCTTACGAAGCTTGTCGGGTGTGATCTCTAGCACAATCACACCAAGCTTTTCTTTTTCAGTAGGGTAAATCCTCCTGAGAAGATCGAGGACGGGTCCTCTCTCGTCGGGTACGATGCGGTGCCTGTCTTCTCGTTCGAGCATGGACGCGAAGTCAGAATAAGTGCGAACATCCTTCACGATGACAGTACTTGCTTCATCATGAGTGCTGATGCGGATGGTTTCGCCTGCTGAAATCGTCTTGATATTGTCGTAGGCGACTCGCACTTCGAGATCCTTGCTACCTGACATGATCAGATCATAGAACCTCTTCTTAACTCGCATGTTTCGCATGACTTCTCCCTCGAGACTCAGACTCCACTGCTGAGTGACTACATCTACCTTGTAGGCATTCGGCATGGCTGCATCGAGCACCCAGCCGAGTTGCTGCATGATGTTTGTTTGTGTTGCACTGGGCACTAGATGAGTGTACAACTTGTGCCCATAAGTACTCAGCATGTGCGGAACGTCTCGAAGCATTGCCTCAAAGGAGTCGTCATCTGTTGCCACCAATGGCATCAGCTTGATCGGTTCACCCTTTTTCGGTGTTGCTCCAACAACGCCATGCACCTTGCCACTAGTGTCGGTCACGACATAGATCAACTTGTACTTGGCATTCACGTCAGCGTTATGGCGACGTTCATAGCCGTCGTACATCGACTGCACCCAGCTTTCATCAACTCCCAAGAAAGTACTCTTGAGGGCACCGATGATGAGCTTCGTTGTTTCAGCGGAGTAACGACGCTCATACGGTACAATCGACAAATTTATATCGTCGTGCCTCTTGCGCTCATCATCGTCTTCGATGGGCTTGTAAAGCATGTGCTCACGTTCCCCGATCTTGTAATGGCTGTCAGAGAACCCTGCTCTAATGAAACCATGGCGCAAAAAGAACTGTAGGGCTGCGTAGTTGCGTTCTGCCACCGTGCAGTACAGTTGTCTAGCATGACTCGAAAAGGCATACTGTTCCGCAAAGCGAAGAAGCTTGTTACCAACCCCAACACCGCACCTATACTCTGGTGCAACGATGAGCGGACTGATCTTGTGTGTGTTCTGACGCTTGACGACGATATGCAAAACGCCGCCAGGTTTTCCGTTGATCTCCGCGATGAACATCTTTTGGCCAGAAGAGAAGTGGCCAAGTCGGTCCTGTCCTCCCGAGATGTGCGTCTTGAAGATCCTTTCTGCATGTGCGCGATGATCCCCACCGTAGAAAGGTTCAAGCGCATCATACATCAGTTCTGAAACGAAAGGAAAGTCCTCTTGGACTGCCTCTCTAATCAGAATTCGATTCCCAGCTTTTTGCCGGGTCATGTCATCCACCTCCTTTGATTACCACTAGGCTTTATGCCCTGAGTGGTTTGAGTGTGACATGGATATTATTATATAATATATACCTATTATTTCAAAATTGTTTCTTTACTCTTATTCCCACCACTCCGTATTTTGCTTCGTCTTCTTTCGAATAGAATTGATAAATTTGGCTGATCAGTTCTTCTTTATAGTTTCTACCAAATTTAATAGGTTCCTCTGCTGCAAATAATTTCACAAATGTTGGGTAGTGCAATAGTTCAACTACTTTGGCCTCAATGGGTTCTGTTTGTTTATCCCTATTCTTGAATATTATTGTATCGCCAATTTTAATTTGTTGACGTTTTTTATCATAAAGTCTTGACTCAATAGTTTTTTTACCTTGCTTGATAAGGTCAAATGATTCGTCCGTCAGCCTCATTTCATATATACTCATACCTACATGATACCAAACGCCGAGCTAAATTTCATCATATTACACTTATGAAATGTTTGGCTGAGGATAGTGGATACGATTCAGGAAAAAACACACGATACAAATGATTATGAGTTTAAATATTTTCGTGAGTTTTTATATTCTTCAATTAACTTTTGAACATTTGGAGAAGGTTTTCTGCAATCACAATTTTTCAAATGCTCAATATGCCATACTGCTCTCTGCTCATCAGAGGGCTTCGTGGACATTTTATTTTTTTCATGCCAAGCCTTGTTCATGAGTCTATTATATCATTCATGATAAAAATAGAATCCGAAAGAAATCTATCTAAATATAGATTATTGGCAGAGTATAATGGATGCGTTTTAGGAACTTTTCGCCCAAAGACAGGACTTCGCATCCCCCAACAATACCATATACCTTAATCGAGGACAGTTTCCTTTAAGGGAGACCGAAGCAGGCAATTCCCTTCAAATCAATGGCTTAGGCTTTTTTGGTATTCTTTTTAGCAACGATGTTTGAAATACCAATTAATTGTTTTCCACGGTTCAATATCATACCCATTCCGAACAGGTATGCACCTAGCATCGTAATAAATCCGATGATAGGGATAAAGTACGTAAAAATCAGGATAACTGTACCAACTGCCATGATAGCAAGTGGTTGTTTTGATTTAGTCATAATCACACGTCCCAGTAAATAACCTGCAAATGGAGTAGATAGTAGCGTTATCAAAATCCAAGCAAATAGTACTAAGAATGCCAAAGGCATACCTATAAATGTAATTAATAGTATAACGAACAAAACAGGAATCAAAATTACACCAATTAATCCCGTTAGTGCAATCGCCCCAGGCTTTTTGATTGCTTTTTCAGTTGTTTCAGCAAAGATACGTGGGAACAAAGCAACCAATACTATTGCCAATAGTACCCATGAAATCAAGCAGTAAATTATCCAACCGAAAGTAAATACCATTGGTGCATAATAATTCTTATTAGCAGTTTCTTTTGGAGCTGTCCTTGTGACGGTACCTACAATTTTTCCACCATCAGCAATAAAAGGATTATTTTTGCTGGTATATTCAATTTTACCGCTAACCACACCGGCCGAACCAACATTCAGGCTTTCTATGTATCCATTGATGTTACCACCAATACTTCCGTTGATATTCAAATCCTTCGCACCAGCGACCATATCACGCTTGATTGTACCATTTATTGTCGTATCTGAAGTGCCCCCCAAAAGATCACGGCCAATTGAGGCGTTTTTATCAATAACTAAAGTTTGAGCCCCGATTGTTGCACTACCACTTACTATGCTGTTTAGGGTAACGGTTTGTCCGGCAATTCGGATATTACCGTTGATTGTTCCACTGACAAGTACGGTTTGACCAACACAAAAGACATCACCATTTATTGTGCCACTGATCGTCAGTGTTTGACCTGCGCAATATACATCACCATTGACGGTCCCAGCAATATCAACATTGTTGCCCGCTGCAAACAACATGCTGTTGACTGTCTCGTTTGATGCGACCCCTACCATATCCCCGGCCTTGAAGTTTTGTGCACTTGCCAGACCGACAAATGTCAATGCTGACACCAAAACAAGACACAGACCCATGGCTAGAATTTTAATATTTTTCATTTCCATTAACTCCCTTAAATTATACTAATATCATAACACATAAACGAATATGCTTGGCCAAGTATGTTGGTCTAGCAACAAATTCCGAAAGTTTAGTCTGGTGAGAATAAAATATGACTCGATTTATTGGTAAAATGAGTATAAAATTATTTCAAAATTAGAAAAAGTGTTATAATACTATTATTAATAAAGGGGTATCCATATGGCAAAGGAAGAAATGAACAAAGAGGATAAAAAGGAAATGGATTATGAAGACTGGGGAGAATGGAAAAAACCCTGGCACGATAAGGATTGGAGAAAGAAATACTGGATGAAGCGCCATCATCACCGACATCACGGTCAAGCTGGCGGTCAAGCAGTTTATTTCCTTGGTTTTATCGGAGCTCTTGTTTATTTTTGGCAGCATGCTGACACTTTTTGGAATGTTGTAATGGGATTTATACAATCAATTGTTTGGCCAGCCATACTCGTTTGGCATCTTTTTAACTTCTTTAAATTGTAGAATTTCATTTATTTCTAACTAGCCAAAACTGATGCCACGTCAGAATTAGGAACCTGGGTCACTATTTCTGCTGTCGCATCTGGCTGGGGAGAGGGTTCCTAGTCAAAACTTTTGAAGATGATGTTAGTTACGATATAAACATTGATGCAAACACCCAGGAAATACGAGACTTAATAGATAATACTGACACGCCAGTTGAGTCTGATGTCGAGGAGAATAAGTAACATGTATCGACATCATAAGAAAAGGGAGCTTGGCTCTAGCGAATTAGTGTCGTCAAAACTATATGACCAGAATGGGTTCTACAAGGCTTTTATTAAGGATCTCAACAAGGCAAAGAGCAGAGTTATCATAGAAAGTCCGTTTTTGACGAAAAAGCGTGTCACTTCCCTGCTTCCAACGATAGAGAAACTGATAAACAAAAACGTTAATGTAATAGTTAATACTAAACCACTCGACGAACAGAGTTTTGAATTATACAACCAAGCCTATTGGTCTATAGCTAGGCTGCAAAGTATTGGTGTAATAGTATTATTCACCACCGGCCACCATAGGAAACTGGCAATAATAGATAGCGAAATACTATGGGAAGGCAGTCTAAATATACTATCTCAAAACGATAGTTGCGAATTAATGCGAAGAATTGTCTCAGTTAATGTGGTAGGAGAAATGTTGAGATTTACCAGAATAAAGAAATGGTGTTGAAGTTCTTAATAAAATAGTGACATGCATTTTAGAAACTAACCTATCCAGTCAAGTTAATATAGACAATACTTTCAAAGCATATTTAATAGAGGCCTCATGGGCCCCTATTAAAGTTACGTTAATGTTTGTTATTGATTAAAGCGATTATGTCCCATTCCACTGCCGCGATTTGCGCTGTTAGCTTCGTGGTCACCCGCTTGACGTGTTGCCATATTCTTCAATCGGGCATCAATTTCTGATTGACTAAGGCCCATGTCTGCCCATCGTTGACGAGCAACTGTCTCCATAGACTTATGAAGTTGGTCTGCACTGATACCCTTCTCCTCTGCAAGTTGCAACATTGTTTTAGTTTGCAGTTGAGTTTTTAGTTCTGTTTCGCTTATTCCGAGTAGCTTTGCTTTTGTCTGGACCATTTGTTGATAACCTGATCCATTCCCGCCACCGTTCATATTGCCAGCAGCACTTTGTGCGCTAGCTAAGCTTGGTACTACTGCAAATCCAACTGCTGCTAGACTTGCTATTCCTATACTGTACGTTACTATTTTTTTCATTTTGCCTCCTTTCGGCATATGTATTACAAACGAACTAAATAGATTATTTCACTGTCTATTGCGAGTATAGCCATTTCCAAGTGGTCGACACCCAATATCACTAGTTGCGCATTTTAAATTTTGTTGATGGTTATTAAACATTTGTGGCAGTGTGCTGTATGAAAATATAAAGCCAACTGCTACAAATAAAGCTATGATTATTGGCACCAGGTATACTAAGCGCACCTTATATAGGGGCCCAATTTTTTTAACAAAATAAATTATGCAAAATAAAGATAACGCGCCCAGAAGTAAAGCCCACCACGGAAACGTTCCTAACATATTAGCTAGATTCTGTTTTGCACCATACGCCGGACCCTGAGCTACTTCTATTCTTGTCCACAAAGTGGCAATACTCATAAAGTATGCGGCTATAAAACCTAAAAGTGATACTGACAATATACTCAAAATTCCCAATAATATGTAATAAGAATGTGGTTTCATATGAACCTCACCTTTTTTGATTTTGCTCATAACTAATTCTTCGATAGGGCTAATTTTTGGTTGGGTTTTTTTATTCATAATTTACTCCATCCTTTTGACACGCCTTTTTTAACATCATCTTGCCTCTTTTAATCCTGACCCCGACCGTTGAAGTCGGTATATGTAATACTTCACTTATCTCTTCATATTTTAAATTATCAAAAAAATTAAGCGCTAGAATTTCTTGATATTTGATATCTATTTTACCAAGACATTTTCTAACCTTTTTATTCAACATGTTAGTATCCAGAATTTTGTCAGACTTAAAACTTACCAAAAAATCATCACCAACTTCATTTATTGCGCCTAACGCACAAGTTTTTTTGTTTCTTTTAATAAAGTTCATTGCACCATTGTGAAGAATCCTATATATCCAAGGCGAAAACTGTTTGTCTAATTTAAAACTATGTAGATTAATATACGCCTTTATAAAAGCCTCTTGAGTTATGTCTGACGCGACATCATAATCTTTTAAAATATACGTAGCATAACGCATTAATTTAGACTCATATCGTTCGACAATCAAAGAATATGCGTCAACATCGCCACTAAGAACTAGGGCCACAACTTGTGAATCTGAAAGATGATTTTTTTGAGATTTCATGACCACGTGTGTTATACAACTGAAACTGACATTTTATTTCACTTCTTTGAGACTAAATATACAAATTGAAATACTAAGCTCCATACTTTGCAATTACATTACTTTTATTAATGCCATTAATCGTATTTGCATACCCCATGCTTTTCAATATGTTGGTTGCAACGCCAGAACGACTACCGGAATTACAATATAGAATTATTTCGCTATCGCCGTTAGTGCCATCCAGTGCTTTCGAGCCGTTCATCAATTTTGATAGTGGAACGTTTATCGCACCCCTGACATGGCCCATTTTGTATTCAAATGGTTCTCGGACGTCAATTATTATTCTATCCATGACTTACTATTCTAATGTAAATGGTTTACATTAGCAAGAAAACCGTCTATAATGATTTCTAGTATGAATATTAATACCGCTACAATACCACAAAGACAAACCAAGTACTGTACACAAATCGTACAAACTCTTAGGAAACTCGGTCATGCCACAAATGCTGAGTTGCTGAAAGCTTTACGCAAATCATTCCCAGAACTTAGCGCAACAACCGTGCACAGGGCTACCGCAAGACTGGCATCGCGTGGGACCATATCCATCGCTCCTGCTGATAAAGACGGTTCAATGCAATACGATATCAATACGAAGCCACACGATCATTTTCAGTGCCTGTCCTGTGGCTTGCTTAAAGACGCCAACGTTAAAGATGAGATTATACCAATCCTGGAGTCTTCAATCGGTGACTGTTCCGTATCAGGTCAATTAACAATTAACGGTACATGTAAAAAATGTATGGATAAAAATAAGGAGGGAAAATGAATATAACAATATATAGTACCAGGAGCTGCGCATATTGCTATGCGCTCAAAAATTGGCTAGATGGAAAATCGGTAAAATACACCGAATATCTGGTCGATGAAAACCCAATCGCTGCCAAGAACATGGTCAGACTTAGCGGTCAAATGGGTGTACCATTTAGCACTGTCGAATTTGGCGACGGTAAACAGGCAAACATTCTGGGCTTTGATCGGCCAAAGTTCGAAGCAGCTTTTAGTCTTGATGCAAAAGCCAGTAAGTAATCAATAAAGGAGAAATATCATGGGATTTGCAAAATTTATGGCGAATACTTGGGGGCGAATACTCCGCATAGTTGCGGGCTTGGCGCTTATATACTTAGGTTTATATTTCAATAATATCGGTGGTTATATACTAGCGATTGTCGGTTTAGTACCGCTTCTGGCTGGGATATTTGACTTTTGTGTATTTGCACCACTTTTTGGTGCCCCAATGTCCGGTAAAAAAACTAGGGAATCGTCCAACTAGCTTACTGTATAATTAATTGTAATGACTTGGATTGTTCTAATTGCGATTGGGTTAATTGCCGGTGTTGTCAGCGGCCTTGTTGGAATTGGCGGTGGAATAATCATTGTGCCGGCACTGGTAATGATACTCGGGTACGGTCAAAAAATGGCCCAAGGTACAACGTTGGCGCTAATGATTCCGCCGATTGGCATATTTGCAGCCCTGGAATACTATAAACATGGCTATGTTAATATATATGCCGCCATCTTCATTATTATCGGTTTTTTAGTTGGCAGTTTTTTCGGGGCAAAATACCTGACAGGCTTATCGAGCGTAACTGTCGCCAGAATATTTGCTGTTTTTCTAATTATAATTGCTATAAAACTATTGATAAGTCCGAAGGGATAGCAATCGTTTGACTATTTGTTATTAATTTTTATTGCTTTGCCATTAACTAGAGCATCACTTATTTTATTATAGGCACTAGATAATATCCTTTGAAAGGTACTTTGGCTGGTTTCCATTTTTTTAGCACACTCTGTCTGGCTAAGTCCTTCGGCGTTTTTCAGCCGCAGTGCCTCCGCCTCTTCCAGTGTTAACTCGACAATATCTAGAAACCTCATCGGTACGCCTTGAGGTTTAAAATATGTCACGTTTGGATTGAAATCAATGTTTCGATTTAATCGAGGTCTGGGCATGGGTTATTTTTCTTTTGAGGCAATCTCAGCTTTTAAATCTTTCAACTCTTGCTCTAATTGTGTCTCAACAGCTTTTAATTCTTGCAAGGTTTTGTTCGGAGCCGACCAAAATCGCTTCATACCAAAACCCCGGCCTCTTCCCTCTTTATTATAATTATTACCGCAAATTGGGCATTTCCCCGCACCCCTACCGCTCATTGGTCCTTGGCCTTGTGGCCCTGTTCCATCTAATCCTGGCATAATATCCCCCTTTACCTTATTCGCAATAGATTAATTTCTACTACCTATTATGAGTATATACCCATAACCTATTAATTGCAACAAATTACCGTTTACGAAACTCGAAACTTTTTTGCCAATGTAGCAAAGACAAATGCCAATAAAAATGCACTAAAACCCAAGAAACAACTGGTTAAGTAAGGATTTGTAACAATGCCAGCCGAACAAGATGCAACACTCCCTATTGGCTGATTGTAGAATTTATATATTATCGGTATGTTGTTTACTAGCGCGAATATAGTGCCACCCAGGAGTAACCACCATATATTACGTAGTTGTGATATAGCTCTCTTTTTATTTTTCTCTGTAAGTATATATAAAGTCCATACTAAAGCTATTAGAAAAACTACAGATCCCCAAAAGCAAGGCGAAATCAGTGGATTTCCGGTGATATCGCCACTAAAATTTGTCAAACTCCATAAATTACCGCCATGTTGGCCGCAGTAGACATTAGTCTCTTTTATGATAGTTACCCATCCAACATAGTTTCCGGCAAGCAATGCTGCGGTTTGTAAGATTAAAAATAACTTTTTCGTATTATATTGCATATGCTAATAATATTGTAATACCCAGTCTAAACAATGTATAGCTCACTTTATTCTGATATAGTATAATGATAAAGACGCTAATGTAAACAGTTTACATTAGAAGTGCGTTATAATATTAAACAAGTAATAAAAGACAGGTGGAATTATGCTTGACTGGATTCGCGAACATAAACTAATATTTATCGCTGTATTGCTGGTTGTTGGTTTCGGTATTTATGCCCTTTCACAAAGACCGAGCAGCCCACAAAATGACTCGCAGACTGCTTTTACTAACATAGACATGTCGAGCCCGATGATTCGAGGTAATAAAAGTGCCAAAGTCTCTATAATTCAGTATTCGGACTTTCTTTGCCCTTCATGCACCTATTTCACTACGCAAATAATGCCAACAATTGATAAAAAATACGTCCAATCTGGCAAGGTAATGTTTGAATTTCGACCGATGGCGTTTATCGCCGATGGCTCTACCCAGTCGGGAATGGGCGCGTACTGCGCAATCGACCAAAAAAAGTTCTGGGAATACCACGACTCAATATACAATTACGTTGCAGATCAGGTCCTCGTAAAAAAACTTGACCCTAAAGTCGCCGTGATTTTGACCTCCGATCTAGTGAAGGGCATCGCTGGACAAGCCGGACTAGATACGAAATCATTCAATAGTTGTCTTGATTCTCAAAAATACGCTGAAAAGATATCTGATGTGACCCAAACTGCTAACAAAAACGGAGTTCTTAGCACGCCATATATACTGATTAACGGACAAAAATACCAAGGAGATATGACACTCGAAGCCGTCGAATCACTCATAAAGGCTGATCTTTGATGCGTACTAACCTTTCGTTTTTTCTGACAAAATTAAAATTGTCACTAAAAACGACGCTTTGGCTGTTATCACGGTGGCGTTATACAGCACTAGCGACCTTAGTTGCTATTATATTTTTTGAGTTTATTTATTGGATGTTTAATATGTCGGTATTAACAATTATTTTAACTAGTGGCAATTTGTCAATAATCGATAAATTAAATGTTCTAGCCAGTCCAATAAAATCAATTAACGGCATTAGTGGTACATTCGTGTTAACAATGATGTTGCTATTAGCCGTGATTCAAGGCATTAGTATTGCCGCACTGACATATACGATTCGACATCAGAAAAAGATTGATAGTAAGCTTATTGGCGGTAGCTCACTAGTTGGTTTACTGGCAATCATCGGACTAGGCTGTCCAGCTTGCGGGACGTCACTACTAACACCAATAGTTGCGCTATTTGTGTCAAGTTCGGCTGTAGCTGTTTCGGAAAAAATTACCGCCTTCGTCTTACCTGTCGCTGTTATTATAGGACTATACAGCCTTTATGCTATCGGCCTCAAAGCGGCGGGTGCTCGTGCACACCATGCACAAAATTACTCTGAATTTGTCAATTAATCCAAAGCCTGCAGTTGGAAATGCTAACCTACCGAATACTCGGAGCGTTAATGTTGACTGTTGTTTTCTCGAATATAGGCAGGGGAGAGAAGGGATCCAAACTTTTTTAACAGATGACAGTTTGACATTACTAGGTTACATTACAGAATAAACGAAAAATCAAAACTATATATATTCGGAAAATATCATTTTTTCTATTTGGCTGGGGTGGAGGGATTCGAACCCCCGAATGTCGGCACCAAAAGCCGATGCCTTACCACTTGGCGACACCCCACTAGCAATACAAATTGTACACTAATTAGGATGTCGACTCAAGCTTGTTAAATGTCTATTTCTTTACAGTTGCTACTAATTTAAAGTATGAACGAATTTCAAATAGGAAATATGCTCCGATTACAGCACTTATCGCAGCACCTATGAGACTCATAATCTCTAGGTTCAATAAAGCACTAATAACACTGGATGCAATTCCGATTAGATAGGCTAGAAACATTAAATCCCAGCCTTTTTTATTTTGGGTCTTTAGAGGTGAAATTGCCATTGCTTCCAGAACGACCGTTACGACTAGCAGTGCTATTGATATGTATATTGATACTGACCACAATGAACCATGCACTTGAACGCCAGCTTCTTGCAAGACTGCTCCATAGTAATTTGTTGTGGCGGTTAGAAATGACAAAGCCGAAAATAAGCTAAAAATACCAAAAGCAGATATTATTACGCCAACCAGTACGATCCACCAAACATTCCCTGCCAACCATTTGCGCCATGTCGTTGGTAAGTGCGGAAGTGGTTTCAACCATACCTCAATTTTATCCTCAAGTTTATGTATACTCTCCATTAATTTGTCCCCCTTTATGAATCTATAATAACCCCACGCGTTTAATAAAACAATAAACTATTTGATTTGCTTTTTTACCTTTGGGCTCTCGAACGGCCATAATCCCCAACTTGCCCAAGCAGCCATCATTCCAATTGCGACGCAGAAAAATACAGCCCACCACCCTGGAATTAATTTGACAGTTGTTCCTAATAGCCCAATGTTTGAAACGGCGTTGACAGTGAATAACAGCCAAAGTGTTAATAACAGCCAAATTATCGGTACTAACCAACCCAAAGCCATGCTAGTTATTCGCATCAAAGGGCTTAATTTTAGCCTTAATAAAAAAGGCAGTGCCATTACTTCACAAACCACTATTATACTGCCTAACAAATATGCAGTTGGTTTCCCGCCTGGAAGCCAGAAACTTTCTAATAAGATGAGGAACTTTTCAAATGTGAATAACTGAGCTAACACTAAAATAACTAATACTGCTGCATAAGCATATGCTACTTGTTGAGATTCACGAGTTTTTGGTTTTTTTGCTGAGGTCGCTTTTGTTATTATATTCATGGTTATTAGTATAGAACGTGTCAATTAAAATCACAAACGTTGTTATTTTTGCTATTTCGCTTGCGCTTTTTATATTTATAATTTAAAGTACATTTAGCGAAAGTTACAAAAACAAACATAACACCAAAAAATAAATTGTTGTGACTGATCGCTTTACGATATCCACCACAACAAAAAGCCCTGCAATATTGCAGGGCTTTTATCTATTTTGCCTTGAATGAATTTTCCTGGCGCCATTTGGCGATTTCGGCATGGTTACCACTTAGCAAAATTTCGGGAACTTTCATATCTTTGAATACTTCTGGTCGTGTATATTGTGGAAATTCGAGTGTTTTACCATCGCTAAAACTTTCAATCGCTGCACTATTTTCACCACCTAAAACCCCTGGTATCAGTCGTACTATGCTATCAATAACTGTCATTGCCGGTAGTTCGCCGCCAGTAAGTACATAGTCCCCTACGCTCACCTGCTTATCAACCAAAGTCAAGATACGCTCATCATAGCCTTCGTAGCGTCCACAAACAAAAATATAACTATTACTATCGTCCGCCCATTTTCGAGCCGTAGATTGCTTCCAGCGCTCTCCTTTTGGCGTCATTAGCACTACTTTGGCATTAAAATCATAATTTTTACCATCTTTGATTGCCGCAAATAATGGTTTTGGCATTAACAGCATACCATCACCGCCTCCATAAGGAGTATCGTCAACTTGCTGGCGAGGGCCAATACCAAAATCACGAAGATTTATAATACGAAATTCAACCGCATTGCACTGCTGGGCTTTCCACATCATTGAACTATTCAGTACACCACTGAACATCTCGGGAAATAATGTAATTATCTGTATTTTTTTCATCCGTTACTATCATAAAGTATTCCAACAAAAAAACCACCCCCAAGGGTGGTTTCAATGACAAATAAATCTCTCAACAATATTTTGTTGCTCGCATAGAGCTTATCTTGCAGTTCAAGTTTTTCACTTGTAACTTGTTTATGATTATATATCTAGATCATCTAGTTCTGCAAGCTCTTCTCGGGCATTTTTTGCATAATCAGAAGTTTTTTCCACAGGCTCATCTGTAGAGTTTTTCACAGGCTCGCTCTTATCTTCATCTGATGGTGTGATAGGTGCTTCAGATGAGGCGTAGTTTTCACGCTGATCATCGTTATTAACAATCTTTAGGTTATACCTGGCATCATTTTTCGTACCAAGCGCACGAAGTAAAGTGCGCAAACTTTGCGCAGTAACACCACGCTTGCCAATAACTCGGCCTAAATCCTCGGGGTTAACTGTTAATGACAACAGCACACCTTTTTCATCGATAATTCGTTCTACGGCAACATCATCTGGATGCCCTACTAATGATTTTACGATATATTCTACAAATTGCTGGTCTATTGTCGCCATATTGCCCCCTCGCCTATTCGGTCGATAAATACTTATGTATACTCCAATTGTACCACGTTATTATTTAGCTGGTGGCTCGATAGGTTCTTTAACTTCAATAGCTTCAACTGGCTCTTCGGCTGTTTTTTCTTTTTCTACTTCTTTGGTTTCGACAACTTCAGCTTTTGGTTGATTTTTGCGAAGTTTTTCAGTATTTCGAGTCACTTTTGATTTTTTATTATCAGCAACAACAACCCATTTTGGCATCTTGACACCAGCAGCAGTAAGTAATTTTACTACCCTTGGTGATGGTTGTGCACCATTATCCAAATATTTCTGCGCTAGTTCAACTTGAACTTTTGCATCTTTGGTATGAGGATCGTATGTTCCAACATAAACAATAACACGACCACTTGATGGATGACGTCTGGATTCCTGGACAGCCATACGATACATTGCATGGCCTGTTCGGCCAACACGTTGCAAACGAATTACGAGCATAAATGTAACTTCCTTTTTCTCTCTTTAAATTGATTTTTTACTCTTGACCAATACTACACTGTTTTCGCCCTGTAGTCAATCAGATAACAACCTTGAATAGCTAAATTCCAAAACGTCCACGTAAAGATGCGAAATTTTGATTAACCTCGGTGGATGTAAGAGCACGGTCATAGACAACCGCCATCCAAGTCCTCTGCTTGTTATACCTCGATGAATAATCCACACAAATTCGTAAATTATAGATGTTATCAAAGGTGCCACCAGTTGTATAAGTAGCCGTACCTGATATTGTTGACTTCCCTAATCTATACCAATAATATGACACTTTCCCGTCATTACTAATGACGAAATACGCTATAAATTTATCCCCCCAATTATTTGCTGTTTGGACGTCGGCCCAGTTCACCTCATAACGATATCCCGAAATGTTATTTGGATACTGTGTAGATGGAGTGCCTTTATAGAAACCGTTAGACATGAAATTATTGCGTGAATCATAAAATATGCTATAAGCATTTTTAATCGTCTGAGAACCGTCGCCTCCACCTTTTCCAATAATATGCCCATATACGTTGGAGTCTGTTGGACCGAATAGACCACTCTCTCGATTAATCTGTGCTACAATCATGATCGTTAAATTATCAGGATTATTAAAGTATGAGCTCGCTGCCGAGTTTGGTATCTCAATATAATCATCATTGCCACCATCTGTCCCATTGCAAACTAAATAATCATTCTCCTTGAAGACTCCTCCAAGTAAGTTGGCATTGTTCCCAAGTCCACTTAGGTCAGTCCAGGTTGTACCTGCTGAATATGTGCCAGCATCTAGATATAGAACTGGCAAGTAATTAGTACAGTCACCTGATGAAGTAGTATTAGATTCAGTTATTTTGTATGTTTGATTGTTTTTTGTATAGGATAAACAAAAAGCTTGTGGAGTTATATTGTTATTAACAACGTATTGAGGTGTAGTATCTGAGTTATATTTGATACCATTACCACCATTAGCAGTTGCTAGACTAGTTGGATAGGCCATATTAGAGACTTGATCTAGTTTTAGTTGTTTAGCTGCATTATCCAGGTCAGAGGTTAATGAGGCTACGGTGGCTTTTGAGCTAATGCCTGTGTAGGAGACTATGGTGATGGCGGCAAGGATACCGATGACTACAATGACGACTAATAACTCAACTATGGTAAAACCAAATTTTGTAGGTTGTAGGTAGTAGGTAGTAGATAGTTTCGCCGTACTGCGAATAGTTTTAGCAGAATAAACAGAGTTGAAGCTATCTTTAATAGAGGCTTTC
>CAIPOF010000030.1 GCA_903866605.1 uncultured bacterium
ATAATGGCTCGTTGATATTTAAAACTTTTTGCAAAAAATTTGTCATAATTAACTAATTTCCTCCTAGAGTTTTTTCTCACTTAATGGCATGGCATGTAAAACCACGCCTTTATGCAATATGCCTGTTTTGGCGCCAATTTTCGTTACGACAGATGTAGAATTTGCACTAGCAAAAACAATTGAATCTTTGAATGATCTGCCTTGTGCCCACTGGCTCAAAAACCCCGAGCCGAAAGCATCTCCGGAGCCAGTTCGATCAATTACTTTAACGTCTTCATACATGCCAGCACGTACAAAAGTTTTTCCATCACTCGCAACCACACCATTGGGTCCATCACTTACAATTGCCATTGGGACATAGTGTAATAGTCGTCTGACTAATACTTCTAAATCTTGTCCCTCGACAATCAATTGCGCTTCGTCACGATTGACAGATAAAATATCGACGTCTTCAAGTAGTGATTTAAATTTAGCTGGTTGGTTTAACTCGTCTTTCCCCGGATTATAAAAGATTTTTGTATTTTGTGACTTTGCCTGACGGAATATCTTGTCAATTATCTCAACATTACCGGCCATACTAGTAACATATAGCCAGTCAGCCCTTGTGTCATCCAAGTCGAAATTATTTATATCATAATGAGTAGAAGCTCCGCGGTATGTTAAAAATGTTCGTTCACCAGTAGAGGCCAAAAGTACAACTGAATAGCCTGTGCAATATTTTTTTGAATAACTAATATAAGAAGTGTCGACGCCTTCTGTATCCATATCCGCCAAGACTGCATCACCGGCCGGATCATGAGCAATCGTCCCCATGAATTGCACTTCTAGGCCTTGCCTAGCAAAAGTAACCGCGGCATTCGTTGCCCCACCACCAGTGCTAAAATCAATTTTATTTACGTCGTTTTTTGAACCAAGTTCTATCTTTAAAAATAATTCATCGGCTGTTTTATCAGAAACAGGTTTGAACTCAGGGCTATGACTCAAAAATACATCTTGAACAGCCGCCCCAATTGTTAATACTTTTGTCATTATATTATTGCTTTGCCAGCACTATTAAATGCTTTTATTTTTTCTTCAACAACGGCCTGAACGGCGTTTTCTACTTGTGGCATAAGCTTAGCTACCGAGACTTGATCTGGATTTGCGTCCAATACCTGATCAACCGTCGTTCGAAATGCAAATCGTAAATCGGTATTCACATTGACTTTGCTGACACCAATTTTGGCTGCACTTTCAAAATAATGAAGCGGCGTATCACTGCCTCCGTGAAGGCTAATGAATGTTTTAGGATCAAGTACATCTCGTATTTTCTGCAGTAAATCTAAATCTAGAATTTTTGGAACTGGGTATTTTCCATGCAAATTTCCAATCGCTGCCGCATAAGTATCGATTCCAGTGGCATCAACAAATGCTTTTGAGCCTTCGGGCGTACTGAATGTTTTTTTAATTTCTTCATAATCGATAGCCTCTTTGAATACGTCTGACGAACCACCAAAATAATGTGGTTCACCCTCGACAACAGCACCAGTGTATTTGGCATACTCAACAACTTCACGTGTGCCCTTAACAATTTCTTCATCTGTCGCATTATGATTGCCTTGGCTAATATCAATATGGATAAATTCGTATCCAGCATCAATCGCTGCCATACAATCCTCAACGGTCGGACTGTGATCCAGATTGATATACATTTCAATTCCGTATTCTTTTTTGTAGTTGTCAACCATATCGCGAACGTTTTCTAGGCCCATTGACGTAACTTCACTTTTGCTTAGTTCAACCATGACAGGTGAATTTAGTTTTTTCGCGGCTTTGGCAATAGCGATCAATGTTTCCTGATTATCGATATTAAATGCTCCGACTGCAAAATGTTGGTCACGACTGCGCCTTAGTAATTGCCTAGCGCGGGCGTTATTTTCACGAATTTGTTCAAGTGATAATGTCATATTATTAGCCTTTCAGTATTCACGATGATATTGTGGTTTATTTTGTACAAATTCCTCTACTTTTTTTGCAATATGTTCTCCTGTCATATGGAAATAATCAAATAATTCAAGTGGCTCACCACTTTCACCAAATCGGTCTTGCATACCAATACGAATTATTGGTGTTGGCAATTGTTCACCTAATAGCTCAGATACAGCACCACCAAAACCACCAGCAACTTGAGCTTCCTCGGCAGTTAATACGCGACCAGTCCGCCTGGCACTAGCAATAATCGTCTCATTATCAAGTGGCTTTATCGTTGGTACATGAATAACTTCAGCAATTATCCCTTTTTCGGATAATAAATTAGCTGCAACTAACAACTGATACGTCATCGCACCAGTCCCCATCAGGCTGATGTCACGACCCTCGCGAATCACATACGCCCTACCAACTTCAAACGGTGTTTGGTCGGTGCTAATAATTGGTGTTTTTTCGCGAGCCAACCGAATGTATGTCGGCTTGCCATTTTCGGCAATTAATTTTGTAGCCTTTTCGGCTTCTAGGCTATCGCCCGGAACGACGACAATCATATTTGGAATGACGCGCATCAATGCGATGTCTTCTAGCATTTGATGAGTTGCGCCGTCTGGACCGACACTAATACCGGCGTGTGAGCCAACAATCTTGACTGGTCGATCATTTAGGGCGATGGTAGTGCGAATTTGTTCCCAATTCCGGCCAGGGTTAAAGGCCGCATAGCTGCTGGCAAATGGAATTTTACCGGCCAGGGCCAAACCACTGGCCACTGTAACTAAATTTTGTTCGGAAATTCCGATTTCGATGAATCTGTCAGGAAAAGCTTCGCGGAATAAACCAACCTGAGTGCTGTCAGTTAAATCAGCACACAACGCTACAATTTTGTCATTTGCTTGAGCTGCAGCCTTAAGCCCTCTGCCAAAACCAGCTCGAATTGGTTCAAATTTTACGTCTGCGTTAAATAAATCTGGATTTAGTTGATATTGATTCATAATTTGTCATTCCCCAATTGGTCAGATTCATTCCTTACACCCAGACTTCGTAATGCGATTGTTGCTTGCTCCGCATTAGGCGCTTTGCCGTGCCAACTATAATCATATTCCATAAAATCAACACCTTTGCCGGCAATTGTATAGGCAATAATAACACATGGACGATTGGTAATTGCTTTGGCCATATTCACAGCATCAATAATACTTTGCATATTATGCCCATCGACTTCAATCACATGCCATCCGAAGGATTCCCATTTGCCACGAAGGTCTTCAAGAGGCATAACTTCCTCTGTGCTACCATCAATTTGAATGTTATTTCTATCGATAAAGGCGATTAATTGTGACAGTTTATTTTTACCAGCAAACATTGCTGCTTCCCAGACATTACCCTCGTCAAGTTCACCATCGCCCATTATGCAATAGACAAATCGGTGTTTATTATTGTCTAGATATTGTAATGAATAGGCGCAACCAGATGCCTGTGACAATCCGCTTCCCAGTGGTCCGCTGGTTGTTTCAAGTCCTGGCAATTTTAGTCTTTCTGGATGTCCCTGAAGTCGACTTCCAAGTTTACGTAGAGTTAATAATTCCGTTTTATCAAAAAACCCAGCATGAGCCATAGCCGCGTATTGGATTGGCACAGTATGACCGTTGCTAAGCAAGAAAATATCTCGATCTGCCCATTTTGGGTTTTTTGGATCAATATTTAGAATCTCAAAATAAAGCGCTGTTAAAATATCGGCTAAATCTAATGATCCGGCGGTATGCCCACTGCCAGCCGCTTCTAGCATGCGAATGACATCCTGTCGTAACTCATTCGCCTTGGCCTGAAGTTGAGCTATTGATAATTGCCCGCCCATCTGACTAGATTATTCCCTGTTTATTGATTTCTTGTATCATTGTATCATAAACACCAGAGGGATCTTCGGCATTTGCCAGTGATCCACCAGCATTCAAAACATCAACTCCGCCTTGTGTCAACGTAAATGCATTGTCGATACTTACGCCACCGTCCCAACCAATTTCAACATTAGGGCTGATACCTTTTATCAAGCGGACTTTTTCTAATTGCATAAAACTTGCTGTCCCACCGTAATGACCCAAATCTCCAGAAAATACCAATACATGGTCGGCCACCCTGATGTAATTAGCAACTGTTTCTGGGACAGTTGGTTTTAACAGTGCAATGCCAGCCTTGATGCCAAACTTTTTTATTTTTTCCATCAATGGCGTGAGGTCCACATCTGTCTCGACGTGGAAAATAATCAAATGCGGTTTAAGTTCGATCAGTTTGTCAACATAGTCCATTGGATGCGCAACCATGGCGTGAATATCTACAATCCAATCACTTGGCCACCATACTTTTTCTGGGTTTACTAAAAATACTGGCGCGAATTCACCGTCACTAATATCAACCTGAACACGTTGAGCAAATGGTTTATATTTTTCGACAGTTGCCTTGAACTGGTCTTCGGTTTCGACAGTAATACATGGGGCTATTATACTCATCCCGTTAGAACCTTTCCCAGATACAATATCTGTAGGTGTTAAAGTATTTGTAGGTTCTAACGGGACTCATCTATAGCTCATCAATCTGTGCATTTCGACGTTTAAAACGAACTGCAGCCGCAAACGGAGTATTCAACCAGGTTTCAATTATTCCTTCCCAGGCGTTATCATCATTTTCCAAAATACGCGCTGGTAAACACAGAACGTTACTGTCATTGTCGTTTCGAGTCATCTTGGCTTCGAATGCGTCCCAAATAACACTGGCGCGTATACCGTGAAAACGATTAGCCGCCATAGCCATACCTTGACCACCACCACATAGTAAAATACTACGTGGATCTTTGTCGTCACTACCTATAACTTGTAATGCCGCCGCCTGAGCAAATTCCGGAAAATCATCACTGGGGTCAAGTGTTTTATCGCCAACATCCTCAACCTCATAGCCATGTTTAACTAAATATGCAAAAACTTTTTCTTTTAAATGAAAACCCATGTGATCGCTACCAAGATATATCTTCATCCCGTTAGAGCCCCTCGGCGAATTTTGCGTTTAGAATAGCTGTCTGTTCTTTTGGTATTCTTGTTTTATATTTACAAATATCAACAAGGGCTCTAACGGGATTCATCCTTTTAATCTCTTCGCTATTTTTTATATCGTACATAAGTTTCTCCTAAGGTTCTAACGGGATTCATACTATAAAGTATAAGCTTTATAGGGTTAGTTGTGCAAGACCTAGATATGATAGATGGCATTACGGAAATATTTTTACATACGAAAAAGGCTGTGTGCGACTTAACCGCACAGCCCAATGAAATATTTGTCTTGGACAGGTTTTTTAATTGCCAATCAAGCACTGGTTATAGATAATCGGATATTAATTGGCGCAGATTTATTAATTCTCATCAATAAATATCGGGCCTCCTCCGCCTGTCCAATGACAGTTCGGGAAAGTTTAATATCCCTAGGGACGAGCAACCCGAAAGCCGACGGACGCGCCCGTGCCGCCAGGCGCGTTGTACAAATACAGTGCCAAGACACCAGCATAGCTGCCATTGCTCCAATTGCCACCGCGGATGAAGCCACGCAGCCCCGTCTCTCCAGCGTTACTGTACAGCTGACCAATGCCATTAGTTAATGTCCAGGTATTAGCGCCAGATATGCTAGTGCCTGATGGAAAAACATTTGGTGATAATGTACCAGTTGCTGTTACGGCAGTATATTGTTTCCAGGCATA
>CAIPOF010000031.1 GCA_903866605.1 uncultured bacterium
CCCTTCTGCAATAAGCCTATTTTTCATTTCCAAAAAAGTGCTTGATTCCTGATATACATAACCAACAAAGAATTCTTTGTCTTTCTCGGCTATCGGTGGGTTGCTAGCCGGATCTTTGGCTAACGCTAGATATAAGTTGATGTATTTTAGTTGTTGTTTGGTTGTAATAATCGGCCTGCCATTAGAATCGGTTAATTTACTCTCCATTATGTTTTGAAAGTTGTAAACCAAGTATGCGTATAACTGGCCTTCCCAGTAATTTACTTGGGCTTGGTCTGGTGTTCCCGACTCGGTTTTATACCAGAGTTCATTCTCGTGATTTGTTAAGAAATCCTCTAGAAAATTAGTTAGTTGATCTTGGCGATTTTGGCTAGTGGTGTTCGACAAAACACCAGCTAATTCCTTCACGGTCTCAAATGGATTATTTTTAGCGGCGACTTGCTTGTCAATCTCGGTTTTTAGTCCGCTTTTAAGGTTATTAACTGAGGCGTTGGAAGTATTGGAGGTTAGGCTGACGTCGGGATTATCAAGATCTTTGACGGTGAGGACTTTTTGCGTGCCAGAGTTGTCTTTGGAAATATTAATAATTTTAGTAATTAATAAGAAACTAATGGCAACTACAGCCACAACGACGATGGTCGCAATCACCCCAATAATCAACCACTGTTTCTTTGTAAAAGATTTGTGTACTTTGAAATGCGGGTTTTCTTTTTTGGATTTATCTTCCACTGAGAATATTCCTTATGTTTACATTACATATAATAATAGCACGTTAGATAAAAAACAACGACAATACAACAAAGGCTCGATTATTTTGATTACCTCTGTTAGTATATATGTATGAGTCCCGTTAGAACCGAAATGCAATATGTTTACGTATTAATCAGTAGTAAGGATAGTAAACTTTACACTGGTTGTACGTCAGATTTACGAACGCGCTTAGACCTACATCAAGACGGAAAAGTAGCTTCTACTAAGAATCGCGGTCCTTTTGAAGTTATTTATTACGAAGCCTGTACAAATAAACTTGACGCCTATGCTAGGGAAAAGTATTTAAAATCGGGAATGGGTAAACGTTACCTCAAAAACAGGTTAAAACGCGCCCTGGTTCTAACGGGATGAGTTTATCCATTGGAATAGTCGGTTTGCCGAATGTTGGCAAATCAACACTTTTTAACGCCCTAACCAATAATGATATTTTGGCGGCCAATTATCCATTTGCAACAATCGAGCCAAATACCGGTATAGTCCCCGTCCCTGATGATCGATTAGATAAATTGGCAAAACTTTATGATACGACTAAAATAATCCCAGCAACTGTAACATTTGTTGATATTGCAGGTCTTGTAGCTGGTGCCAGCAAAGGCGAAGGTCTTGGCAATAAATTTCTAGCTAATATTCGTCAGTGTCATGCCATTATCCACATTGTTCGTGCTTTTCATGATGATAACGTAATCCATGTGTCTGAAAAAATTAACCCTCGTGATGACATCGATATAATTAATACCGAGCTTATATTGGCTGACATCCAAACAATTGAAAACCACTTGCCGAAAATACAAAAAGAATCAAAATCTAATCCAAAAATGCGCGAAGAACTTGAAAATTTAGAATCTATCAAAAAAAGCCTATACGAAGGAAATATTCCAAAATCTTTAATCTATAATCTAAAATCCACATTGCAGTTACTGACCGCAAAACCAGTAATATATGTATTCAATGTCGATGAAGAAACCCTAGTCAATTCGAACAAAAAAACCGAACTATCAAACTTAGTTAAACCGGCCAATGCAGTTTTTGTATGCGCAAAATTAGAAGACGAATTAAAGGCATTAACAACTTCGGAATCAGCTGAACTGCTGGAAACGTACGGTGTTAGAGAAACGGGACTAATGCAATTAATCCATGCGGCTTACGATATTTTGGGATTACAAAGTTACTTGACTGCAGGACCAAAAGAAGTCAGGGCTTGGACAATAAATAAGGGTGCCACTGCGCCTCAAGCCGCTGGCGTAATCCATGGTGATTTCGAACGTGGTTTTATTGCCGCCGAAATCGTTGATTATGACGATTTAATCTCTGCCGGGTCAAAAGCATCTGCCCGTTCGTCGGGTAAAATGCGCACAGAAGGCAAAACCTACGTTATGCAACCGAATGATGTCGTTGAATTCCGATTCAATGTGTAATCGCAAGTAGATTTTGGATTATAGATTATAGTATAGGGAGCTAGCTCTAAGTTAATGGTCAACTGTAATTAATACCTAGGCAAACATACAGTATTATTCGGTAATGTGTTTTATCAATTAATTATTTCTATAATCCATAATCTAAAATCTATAATCTACTGAGCAAGTAGAATCTTTCTTGATTGCCTTTTGAACCGGCCACATCGCTGTCGCGTTTAGCTAATATTACAAAATATTTTTTTGACCAATCTTCGAAATCACGTAAAATCTGACGGCGCATCGCATCGTTTTTGATAATTCCTTTGTTGAGCACATTCTCGTCCGTACGAGAATTACGAAATCCTGAGTTTATCGAAGGATTAGATTTATGAGTCTCGAATTGAGGTTTTACCATCGCAACGATTTGCGTATTATCACCAGATAGGTTGTCGTGAATATGTGGCAATATATCGCGCAAACTAATAAATGATACGTCAATTACCACGATATCAGGGATATCGTTTAGTGGATAGTTGGTAGTAGGCAGTAGGTGGTTAATTTCAGTTGCATTCACAAATACATTACGAATATCGGTTTTTTCATGTAATTCAATTCGTTTATCGCCGCGCAAACTGGGATGTAATTGTTCAGTGCCAACATCAATTGCATAGACTTTTTTGGCACCATGTCTTAATGCGTAGTCCGTGAATCCACCAGTGCTACTGCCGACATCTAGAACTATCTTACCCGTAAAATTAAGCTTTAAAATATCAGCAACGGATGCCAGCTTTAGCCCTGCTCGACTGACATATTGGACATCTGCAAGTAATTTAATGTCTGAATTTGCATCAACAAAATGACCTGGTTTATTTATTACCCTGCCATCAACTGTAACTTTGCCTAACCTAATAAAGCTCTCGGACTGAGAGCGACTCGCGGTCATTTTACGTTGCGTTAATGCAATGTCGAGTCTGGCTCTTTTCCTACCATCTACCATATACTACCTACTATTTACAATTTTTTACGCTCACGGTAATCACCAGTTGAAGTATCAACAGAAATAATATCACCTATTTTAATAAATGCCGGAACTTTGACTTTCATTCCAGTTTCGACAGTTGCATCTTTTAAAACGTTACTACTGGTATCGCCTTTGACAACCGTTTCTGCGTAGGTCACTTTTAAATATATATTTTTAGGTAATTCGACATTAATAATATTGCCATTAAAAGATTGCAAAGTCACATTTTCGCCCTCTTTTAAATATCCTGTGATGCCATCGACAATATCAGCGGAAAGCTCAAACTGTTCAAACGTCTCTGGATCCATAAAGTGAAACTTTGATCCGTCGCTGTATAAATATTGAACGGTTTGATTTGTGACCTCGGCTGGTTCAATTCGTTCCTGCCCTTTAAACGTTTTTGGGATAAAACTTCCATCTATCAAATTTTTTACTTTTACATTGACGATACTGCCACCGCGACCCATAACCTTTTGGTTATATTCCATAACTCTAAAAGGCTTGCCGTCGATTTGAACGACTACACCTTTTTTTAAATCTGTTGGAGAATAAGTCATAGTAGATTTTAGATTATAGATTGAAGATTATAGAAAATCTCAATTTATATGCGCTCCTTATTCGCTTTAATTAATCCTTGCAATAATCTATGCGTCAACGAAGCTTGTCGTAATATATCCTCTAACTTCACTTCATTAACATAACCAACATCAAATGCTATATATAACTGCGTTTCTAATTCCGCAAGTGAACCTTTTGCTACATAATAAAATTGATTCTTTTCTTTTGCGGTTGCACGCCCGAACCCTTCAGCAATATTGCTTGGTACAGAAACTGATGCTCGTCTCATTTGGTCGCTCAACCCATACTGTTCGTGTTTTGGAAATTTTTGTGATTCAAGATAAATCAAGGTCGCTAGTTTACGCCCCTCTTGCCATACTTTTAGATCAAGGTAAGAAGAAATTTTATCGCTCATTATCTACTCCTATAATCCATAATCTAAAATCTAAAATCTATTTTCTACTTACTTACCTAGAAGCTACAAATGGTAATAACGCCAAATGTCTAGCCCGCTTGATAGCAACTGCTAATTGACGCTGTTGTTTCGCACTAAGTCCAGTTTTACCAATTTGTTTAATCTGACCATAAATATCAACAAATCGTTGTAATGTTCTTACGTCTTTATAGTCAAAAAACACTGGTGTGTCTTTTTTAAATCTTTTAATTGCCATATTTTTACTCCTTCGCCGTACGGCGAATCCTAGAAAGGGATCTCGCTTAAATCAATTGGTTTGTCGTCTATATCTTCAATAACAATATCTTCAGTTTTTTTGCTTTTGCTTGAACCACTTGGGCTATCTGATTGTCTAGATGCTACACCATCACTTGGACCATCCAAGAATGTTACATCAGTAGCCGTAACCTCAACTCGACTTTGTTTTTTACCAGTCTCTTTGTCATCCCAGCGGTCTTGTCGTAAACGGCCTTGAACAAGTACACGACGGCCCTTAGTCAAATATTGCATAACTAATTCGCCTAGTTTTTCCCATGCATTGATATTGAAAAAATCTGCAATGTCTTCTGCACCGCCACGATCAACTGCAATAGAAAAACTTACAATTATTTTTCCGGTAGTCGTTGTACGTTGTTCAGGATCACGAGTCAATCGTCCCATCAAAATAACTTGGTTAACACTTTTTGCCATCAGATTTACTCCTCTTCATCGGCGTCAGTTTTTGACGCATTTAATTTTGCTTCTGCTTGGACCTTTCGATCTTTTTCATCGACTTTAACAAGTAAGTAACGCAATATCTCATCAGTAATATTAAAAGTACTACTAATTTTTAGTGGCGCGTTCGCTGGTAATTTAATGTCGAAATAAACATAAACCGCAAAATCCTCTTTTTTGATGCGATAAGCTAGTTTCTTTTTCCCCCAATTGTCTTCACTAACAATTTCACCACCAGCGGATGTGATGATACCACGAATTTTCGTAAGTGGTGTCTCGATATCACCCTCTAAATCGGGGTGTATTAGAACAGTTAGTTCATACTCTTTCATATTTGATTTCCTCCTCTGGAATCTTTACACGGCTCTCCACAAAGAACGCGATTGATGCTTGCATTCAAGTACAAGCAGAGTTAATAACCCCTTAATTATAACATTATTTCAGATAAATATCTATATTTCGTCGTCAGATTGTTCAAGTTCATCGAAGCTACCAACTAAAACTTCACGTGATCTGGCGCCATCAGCTGGTCCAATAATGCCTTGGTCTTCCATGTTTTCGATTAATCTGGCAGCCCGCGCATAGCCTACTCGCAAACGTCGTTGCAATAAACTAGCGCTGGCCTTATTACTATCAATCACAACCTTGACTGCGTCTTTGTATAAGTCATCGTCATTATTGCTATCATAATCCATAATTACACCGCCTTTGCCATTAAGCTGTACTGGCTGGCTAACTACTTCGTCATTATATTGTGGAGGTGATTGCATTCGTAAATAATCTGTTATTTTGTGTATTTCTGTGTCATTAACAAATGCACCTTGGACACGCTTTGGTTTACTCATTTCAGCCGTCTTTAATAACATATCGCCAGAGCCTAGTAGTTTCTCGGCGCCAGCTTGGTCGATAATAATTCGACTATTTATCTGTGAAGCAACCGTAAATGCAATCTTGGCCGGAACATTAGCCTTGATCAAACCAGTAATAACATTGGCATCTGGTCGCTGTGTCGCGAGTACAAGATGGATACCAACAGCCCGAGCTTTCTGAGCTATGCGCACGATTAGAGTTTCGACGTCGCGTGGCGCCACCATCATAAGTTCCGCCAATTCATCTATAACTATAACGATATATGGCATTGCGCCACTTTCATGATCCTGAGGGATACCCTCAGCATCATCTACGCTAATCTTTGTACCAGACGAATGAATTTTATTGTTATAGGCTTTGATATCTTTTACCCTATGTTCGGCTAGTAATTTATAGCGACGTTGCATCTCGTTCACCGCCCACTTCAAGGCACTAATCATTTTATCCGGTTCGGTTATTATCGGTGTTAATAGATGAGGAATATCTTCATAAGAAGCCATCTCAACTTGTTTAGGATCAACCAGAATAAGTTTCATATCACTTGGGCTATTGTGATATAACAAACTTGTAAGCATCGTGTTTATCATGACTGACTTACCAGAACCCGTTTGACCAGCAATCAGCAGATGTGGCATTTTATTAAGTTCACCAATAAATACGTCACCTGCAATACCTTGACCAATCGCAAAAGATAAAGGTTCTGATATTTTTTCCCATTTCGGGCTAGACAATACAGAGTAAAGTCGCACATCTGCTGGTCTACGGTTTGGAACTTCTATCCCCACAGCCTTTTCGCCAGGTATTGGAGCTTCCATACGCAAACTTTGGGCAGCCAGGTTCAAAGCAAGATTAGTTTCTAGTGCAGTTATTCGCTTTAGTTTTACGCCACTTGGAGGTCTAAGGGTAAATTGTGTAACTCGTGGGCCTATATTCGCCCCTTCCATCTTGACATCAATATCAAATTCACTCAATGTGTTTTGAATTATTACAGCATTTTGTTGAACATCGCCTGCATCAGCTGGAGATTGCTTTTTTTCAAGCAAATCAAGACTTGGCGCTTTCCAATTTGGATCGCTAATCGTAACCAACGCTGAATCAGATTTATCATGTGCACTGTATTGTTGATTTGCCTTTGCTTGCTTTTTTTCAGCAGCTAAAATTTCGCTAGCGGTATAGGTTGGAACACTTGCTTTTAGTTTAAACTCCCCAATTGAGCTAGGGTCTGTACCGTCAATAGCCGCTGCATTACGCATAACCTTGACGTTAGCATCTTGGTCAGTCAAATCACGACGACCCAATTGCCAAATCTTTTTGATGACTGAACCCGGAGAAACTCTCAAAATAAATAATAATGTTATTACAACCAATAATATATATATAAATGCCGCGATAGAACTATTTACGACTAATAGCATCCATTTATTTATAAATTCACCAACATAGCCACCTGTTGATTGGTTCCCGCTATTTTTAAGAAGACCAAACAATGCAGAAAACCATATTATTGCCGAAGCAGTGGCAATTTTCATAGCAAACGGCAAACGATTATCCTCTGATTTAAAAATTTCAATTGATATATATATAAATAAGGCAGGAATTATATAAACCGCATAGCCAATAGTTGCCAAGATAATTTCATATAACCAATCCAAAACTGGACCACCTGCGTGAAACCAAGAAACTATAAAAAGCAATGACACTGCAATTAAACAAACAGCACCGACCTGAGACCAAAACCCATTTGGTAAATCGTGTTGCGGGGTCGATTTAATCGACTTTCTTTTTCGTGATGTTTTTCTCTTTTTTGCCATAGCTTTTATATATTATATTCTGTTATTGATTGTTTTTACAGCATATTATATTTTAATAAATCAAAATGTAATGCTGCGCGTTTTCGGAATAAAATAAGCGAGCTTATTTTATTCGCTCACACGCTTGCATTATAGCAAAAATTACTACATTTTGCAAGCGTTATGGATTTAGTAACTACGATGATCAAAACGTAAGCGTGGTTCGTTTGCTTCACTGTCAGGTACTTGAGTCGGCGGAAACTTTTTTGGAACAGATTGATTTGGGATTTGGGAGTTTGTTATTAAATTATTTTGCTTGATTGGTTGTTCTGGATTACGCACACTATTACCACCACCAATTTCATTGATGACTGGTATAACAATCGGCGTACGTCTAGTTTGATCATACAAAATATGTGTAATTTCTTCTTTAAGTTCTTTTTTTATCGCATCCAAATCAATATGTTTACCAGAAAATGACCTAGCCACTTTTTGTTTGAGGTATTGACGTATTAGACCCATTAACTCTTCGCTATCACGCAGATAAATAAATCCACGGCTAATGATATCCGGACTTGTTAGCAGTCGGCCGCTACCACGCTGGACAGTCAAAACGACAATGAACATCCCTTCTGAGGCCATATGCATACGATCTTTTAGAACAACTTCTGAGACAACAGCGCCATTATCATCATACATGATGCCTCCAACTGGAAAACGCCCAGTTTTTTTGGCACTGTCTGCTGTAACTTCTAATATATCGCCGCTGTCACACACAAATATATTGCTTCTACTGATACCGGCTTCTTTTTCGGCAATCTCGGCGTTATGAGCTAACATGTGGAATTCACCATGAATTGGCATGTAAAATTTTGGGTTTAAAGCATTGATATAGCTAACGTGGTCATCATGATAAGCATGCCCTGAAAGATGTAGAGGACCAATGCCCGTCAAGTGTGTTTTGTTATTTTGAATCACATCACTGCCCTCTCGCATTAGACCGTCAACTGTTCGAGTTACAAATTTTTCATTACCTGGAATTGGGTTAGAGCTAAATACAATAACATCAGAGTTTTTAATTTTGATGAATTTATGGCTACCGCTTGCCATGCGATTAAGTACAGCATTAAATTCACCTTGCGACCCAGTGCAAACAATCGTAATTTTGCTGTCTGACAATTTTACAATGTCTTCCATCTTAACAACTACGTCTTTGGGCACTTTGATTGTTCCAGTGCGAAGAGCGACTTCAAGGTTCTGGATCATGCTATAACCAGCAAAAGCTACTTTTCGGTCATGTTTTTTGGCTTCGTCTAATATAATTTGCATACGATGGATTTGACTGCTAAAACAACTAAGAATTAGTCTGCTGTTTGGATATTTGACCATAACTTGGCCAATACTTTCCTGAATATCAAATTCGCTGTGTGTATGAGTACCGTCTGATTCACAGTTAGTCGATTCATTCATCAAAAGCAAAATGCCCTCTTTGGAAGCAACTTCAGTCAATCGTTCGATGTCAAATTTTTTACCATCAACTGGATCTTTTTCAAAACGCCAATCACCACTATGGACAATTACGCCAAGTGGTGTACGGATAATAACTGACGCACAATCTGGGATAGAATGATCCACTCTGACAAATTCAATGTTAAAACTATCACCAATTTGAACACGTTCGTGTGTGTCTGGGTTTATCTCATTATATTGCGGCTCGTAATCATCGATAGATTCTTCAAGAGTGCGTTGAATCATTCCAAGCGTAAATTTAGTTCCATATACTGGTGCAGGAATCTTGTGTGCAATATGCCTAAATGCCCCAATGTGGTCAAGATGACCGTGAGTAAAGATAATTGCACGAATTTTATGCTTGTTCTCTTCTAAGAAAGATACATCTGGCGTTATGTAATTAATCCCGGGATAGTCTGCACCTGGGAACAAGAAACCGCAGTCGATGACAATAATATCATTATCGTATTCAATCGCCATCATGTTTTTGCCAATGCCCATTTCACCTAGACCACCGATTGGCATAATCTTGATGCTTGGACTATTTGATCGTGGCTGTTTTTTTTGATCAACCGGACTATATTGTCGACCTTCGTAGCCATTATAGATGGATTTATTAACTGGAATATTAATCACATGCTGAGATGCACGTAGGTTAACGTTTTCGTTGGTACGACGTTGAGCCCTATAAGCCTCTCCTTTTCGAGTAGTAGTATTGTTAAGAACTGTATTATTTGATTTTTGCCTGACCTGTTGGTTCGGCCGTTTGTTTGGATCGTCACTTTGGACGTTCGCGAGTCTTTGTTGACCCATATTTATATATTCTCCTTTTCTTTTTTTAGAATATCTATTATTTTTAATAACTTATTAAAATCGCTAATTAGCGTTTCTCGCATACTGCCGTTATATAATGCAGCTGCAGGATGATACAGTGGCACAACCACTATTTTCGTTTCTCCAAATGGAATTCGCTTTGGTTGTCCATGGATTATACTTATCTTTTGATTCGGTAAAAAATACTCCATGCTATGCCTGCCTAATGTCACAACTATCTGAGGTCTGATGACATTCAACTGACGTACCAGGTACGGCCAAAAAGCTTTTTTCTCTTCAGGCAATGGATCACGATTATTCGGCGGTCTATATTTAACGATGTTAGTGATATAAACATCACTGCGTTTAATATTGGCACTTTCTAGCATAGTGTTCAAAAACTTACCGGCTACTCCGACAAATGGCAAACCCTGCAAATCCTCGTTTTTGCCTGGAGCTTCACCAATTAAAACAATTTCTGCATCGACGTTCCCATCACCCATAACAAGGTTTGTGGCTCCTGCAGCCAAATCTGGGCAGATATTATTTTTTAAAATATCTGCCTTAATCTGTTCA
>CAIPOF010000032.1 GCA_903866605.1 uncultured bacterium
CAATAGTATCATAAATTCTCTAAGCTTAATATAAGTTTTATTAAATCTTTGGCTCGTCGAGTTTGTCAGCGATGGGTTGGATTACTGGTGCAGATGCCTGAGGAGTAGTCCCCTTGGCTATGTTTTCAACTGCAGATATAACACCAGAGGCACCGCCAAAATTGAACGCGGATTTTGCAAAGTTTTGTTTGACCTCGTCTATTATCGTTTCTAGATTAGTGCCGGCAGGCAGGTTCGCAGCATTTTTGCGACCGTCTTTTATCAACTTCCAGCCAAAAATTATGCTTAGTAAACGAATGACAAACGTAACAATACTTCCCAGAAGGACTAGCAGCCCGGCCCAAAAGAAAATCTGCAAAATCATTCCAAGTGACTGCGTGCCATATGCCCACGATCCGGGATTATCAGGGTTGTATTTAATATCTATAGTCCGACCCTGTGTTAATGAACAGTTGTCCGAAGAAGACATTGATGATTGTTGAGTGTAATCCTTACCGTCTACGGTATATTTGGCCGTCAATGAACACGCACCGCTACTGTTAGTGCTCGTCGATGATGTTGTTGAAGTGGTTGTCGATACACCGACCGAAACTACGGTAGCTGAAGCTGTTGCTGTCATTTGATTCACGCCCGACATGGTTCCAAAAATGATCGGGATAAACATAAAAATAATACCAACAACAATGCCGCCGATTGTTCCAAATATTCCCGGTCGCTTTTTACCGCCAAGGGGATTGTCAATACCTATTAAACCGTCTGTAATTAAAATTGCACCAACTGCTTGCTGAGCAGCAGCATAAGTTGCCGGTTCTTTTGTTTTGTATGGCTCCAGAAACTTAATTGCACTATTTTTAAGACTTGAGAATATTTTCATTTTTTATTTCGTCCTTTTTAGTATTATTATTATTATTTTATCATAAATTTGCGACTTTTATCAAAGCACGTTCGACTAACAGCCACGGTTCGGCACGGGATAGTTTCATATCATCATCAAGTTCGGTAAAAATGCCAATTACTTTTGACACGCCTAACTTACCTAGCTGTTTCGCAATTGGAGTTAGTTTAGATACGACATATGGATGAATACCAAAATCCTTGGCAACATTATTGTCCTTACCGGCCGATGCGACAGCCGCTAATTGGAAGACTTGGGACGATAATAGCGCGGTTAAACGAAAAACATCCTCGGTTTGCTCTAACGTTTTCAGTATCCGTGCTAGTGCCTCTAAATCACCACGTATGGCGGTTTCAAACAAATTAAATACATTTTCGACTGGGTTTGGTTCGATAACATTTTTGATAGTTTCAACCGTAATATCATCTGTTAATGACAATTTTTCCAGCGCATAATATAATTGCCACTGGTCAACACCTACCCATTGAACTAGGTACTGAATACATTTTTTATTCAGGTCAAAACCCATAGTTTTGGCTTCATTGGCCACCCATTTTTCCGCCTGGAACGCATCCCTGTCAGTCCACGATGCAAATTCACGGACATCAGCATTTTTCTTGAGCGCCTTGAATGTGACTGTCCGTTTATCAGGACTAGGTTCAATCAAAACTAGATGAATATCATCAGATAACTTTGGTAGCCAATCACCAAAAACAGGCCAGACAAGCTTGTTTTCACTGAGGTTTCGAATAATCACCAGACGTTTATCATTAAACAGACTTACGCCCATCAAAATATCTGGAATCTGCGCAATTTGCAGTCCACTTCCCTCGATTTTTTCGACTATTCCATCAAAACCACTAATAATCGCATCCAGAGCACGATCAATTTCAAACGAATTTTCACCTGTCAATAGGGTTATCATCTAAGCTATTATAGCTTAGATTGGTAGATGGTAGGTAGTAAATAGTATATTGTAGAGTTTTCAGCAAGTTTATCCACCAACTACCACCTACTAAATACTATCTGACAGAACAAAAGTTATATTTTTTGTTCTTTTGGGCAGATATGTGTACCACGACCGGCCACACGAATTTTAATAATTTCGGTACCACAACGAGGGCAAGCCAAACCTTCTCGACGAAAAACGCGTGCAAATTCCATATAACTTCCCTTTTTACCCTCGGCGTTGACATAATTACGATTGGTACTGCCACCTTTTTCGATTGATAAATTCATTACAGAGCGAAGCTCGGAATATAGCAAATGGAATTTGGAATTTGGCAAATCTGCTACTTTCGTAGCGGGGTGAATTTTGGCCCCCCAAAGCGATTCGTCGGCATAAATATTACCAACTCCTGCAATTACCGACTGATCCAGCAACGCCGCTTTTATAGTCGTTCTGGCACGTCTTTTAAAGCGCTGTGCGAACTGTTTAGGCGTAAAATCAGATTCTAATGGCTCGGGACCAACACGCTTCATAAAATCGATATTTGGCACTTCGACCGTCGGCATCAAACGAACCCAGCCGAATTTGCGCTGATCATTAAAATACAAGTGTGAACCATCGTCAAAATCAAACATTACACGTGTCGATTTGTCGGGCAAAACCCCGATAAGACTGTCGGTTGGATGCCCACCTCCATAGCGAGTTTCACTCGCGGTAGGTGGTAGGTTGTAGATAGTAGGTAGTAGTTTTACAAAAACAAGTTGGCCGGTCATTTTAAGATGAATTACTAATGTGTATTTGGTTGATAAATCAATCATCAACACTTTGGCACGACGACGAACATCAGTTATTTTGGATCCAATCAAAAATTGTTTTACATCGCTAAGTGCATTAGGGAAAGACTTTGAATTATCCGAATTAACAGCCATGATTTTACGGCCTATAATCAACTTATTCAAGCCGCGTTTGACAGTTTCTACTTCTGGTAATTCAGGCATAATTTGATCCCAATATAATATCAAATTCGTTTTGGGCTGTGTCAGTTGAGACAAACCAGATTCCTTGCATCCCAGCATTTTTTGCAGCCTCAACATTTAGTGCTGTATCGTCAATTATAATACATTCGTTGGGTTCCACGCCTAGCCTATCAGCCATTAGTTCAAATATAGCAATCTCTGGTTTTGCGAGGTCCACATCACTTGATAAAATAACTTCATCAAACATTTCACGTTGTTCTAACGGCGTAAAAAAGCTATCCATAAAACCACGTCCAACGTTGCTGAGCATTCCTATTTTGTAAGTACCTGACTTTTTCAACTGTCGCAACCAATTTATAGTATCGTCATCCCGTACACTTTTTTGCCAATAATTTGATTCGACTTGGTCAGGTGTAATGCCAATTAGGTTTGATAATTGTTCATCAAACTGATGGCGTGAAATTAACCCATAATCTGCCTGATGATTCAGATCATCTATCTGATTTTTATATTGCGGATAATCTTTTTTTAGAACGACTCGTGCCGAGGTGACCAACACCCCAAAACAATCAAATATGATTGCCTTTATTACCATAGTTGACTAATTTTAGTTTGGACATCAGGAATCTGGACAACAAATAAATACATTATTGAACTGACGTTTGCCCTCAAAGACCCACTCGAACCTGAACAAGAAGTTGTCCATAGTTTTTTGACTGTTTTATTAGAATCCATAACCTGAAATTCGTATAAATAGCCCGTAGCGCACACACCTCGGGTGTCATTGCTATCACCTGTGAGTTCATTAGAATTCATAAATTTTAACCTATTCAAGGCATAAACAAACTGTTCATATGCCTGTACATTATTATATACGCTAACATTCTCTATTTGTTGATTCAAATAACCTTTGTAAGACGTAAAAGTACGCCCGTTTGGTGCGATTTTTATCTGATATGAACGAAAATTTTCATCGGCCACAATCTGACCACGAACATGCATTACAACTGAATGATTCGCTGAAGTATTTAACAGCGCCGTTTGACCAGCATCGGCCTTGGGTACACTATTCTTATTACCAGAAAAGAATAAAAACTGGGCTGCATAAACTAGTCCAACAATAGCAACAGCTACTATTATTAATACCAAAGCTATTGGAAAAATTCGTCTAGTTCTATAAGCTGCCATAACATCAGTTATTATAATATAGTTGAACTATTGTGTCAATATGTTCTAATACTATAAATCTTTCCAATTTTTACCGATATTAACATCAACTTTTAGATGTATGCCAAGTTGAGGAGCAATATTTTCCAAAGTTTCCTTTAGCAAATCTGCAACTTTATCGGCGTTTTCGATTGGGCATTCGACCAGTATACTATCATGAACCTGCAAAATCTGTTCACCTAGACCATCAAGTTTATTATCAATTTGAATCATTGCCAATTTCATCAGATCAGCCTCGGTACCTTGAATAGGCATATTAGCAGCCGCTCGCTCGGCACCAGCGCGCACCATAAAATTACTGCTCAGAACATCAGGTGTTGGTCGACGACGACCAAAATATGTCTCGACATAACCCATTGTTCGCGCGTGCGTAAGGGTATGATCAATGAATTTACGAATTGGCTTGCGAAGTTCGAAATATTCATCAATAAATTTTTTCGCCTCAACAATAGTCATACCTGTCGCAGCGCTGAGACCATGTGGACTCATACCATATAGAATACCGAAATTAATCGCTTTGGCATTGCGACGCTGAGTTTTCGTTACATCATCCATCGGCACACCGTATACCACGCTGGCAGTCTTGGTGTGAATATCAACATTGCCGTTAAAATCATTTATCATTTCTTCATCACCAGCCAGGACGGCAGCCAAACGAAGTTCAAACTGTGAATAGTCAGCGCTAACAAAAACTTTATCACCATCAGGGATAAAAGCCTCCCTAATTTGTCTCCCAAGGGCCGAACGAATCGGAATATTTTGTAAATTTGGATTTGTACTACTGAGACGTCCAGTGCTAGCAACATCTTGGTTAAAGGTAGTGTGGACACGGCCATGTTTATCAGCCAACAGCGGTAAGGCATCAACATATGTATTTTTAAGTTTAGCTAGTTCACGAGTTTGTTCGACAAGTTCAATAATAGGGTGCAGTCCATGCAATTTATTTAGTTCTTTTTGGCCAGTGCTAAAGCTGGTTTTACCTTTTTTTATATCTCTGGTTGGTAACTTCAGTTTGGTAAATAACACTTCCGATAATTGAGCTGGACTGCCAATATTAAATTCATAGCCAACCATCGCAAACATTTCTTGTTCAAGTTTGTAATAATCGTTGCCAAGCTTGAGACCCATTGATTTTAGAAGTTCAACGTCTATTTTTATGCCGCGATGCTCCATCAAAAACAAAATATGCGTCAATGGAAAATCAAATTCTTTGGCGATCCGTTCAAATTTTGGCTCATCGACAAATGATTCTTTTTGCTGTTTATAGATATGCCAAATCGCTGGTATCGCATCACAAGGATTTTCGTCAACTTCTGTGCCCATTAGACCTGACAACGATCTGTCACGTTTTAATGGATTAATCAAAAAAGCCGCCTGATGGATATCATGAAGCTCGCCAAATTTTACAAAAATGTCTTGTTCTGCCAGCTGATGATACAAAAGCTTGCTGTCATAGCTAATTACAGTTGCCAATTCGAAAACTCGCCAAACACTGCGATCCAATTCACTAATTTTTTTCTGACAAATTGTTTTTTCATCAGTCGATAACCAAACTACGCCCCCCTCAACGTAAAGTACAACTGGACCATCAATAGTTAGAATCTCGGGCCAAAGCACCTCTGTCAATGGTCCAGTTTTGGTAGGTTTTTTGTCGTCGACTGCAGAGTGAGCCTGCATATGTTTTGGCATTCGTCTAATGAGTGATGAAAATTCCAGACGATTTAATATTTCGGCAACCTTATTCAGGTCAGTGTCATTGACGTCAGCTACATTCCAGTCCAGTTTTACGGGTGCTTCCGTCCAGATGCGCCCCACCTCTTTACTCATATAGGCCAAATCTTTACCGGCAATCAATTTTTTTGCAATTGTTGGTTTGATATCGTCTAAATGCTCATAGATGTTATCCAAAGTTTCATATTGTTGCAACAGTTGGGTGCCGTTTTTTTGACCTATTCCTGGCACTCCGGGCAAATTATCGGACGAATCCCCCATCAGTGCTTTCAGATCAAGAAATTGGTCGACACGCAGACCATATTTTTTTTCAAATGAATCGACATGAAATTCCTCGATATTGGAAAGTCCGTTTTTAAGCGCATAAACTTTAACCAGTGGCCCAACCAACTGTAACGCATCCAAATCACTGGTCAGCAAGCAGGTTTCAATACCCTTTTTAGTCGCCTCAACTGAAAAAGCCCCTAATATATCGTCGGCTTCATAATCATCTAGTTCGTATAACGGCCAGCCAAAGGCATCTAATAATTCATACAAAATTGGGATTTGTTCGTAAAAGTCATCAGGTGCCGGTTTGCGTCCGGCTTTATATTCTGGATAAATCTTGCGCCGTTTTCGTATATTTGTTCCCTTTTTGTCCCAGGCAACAGCCACATAATCCGGATTTAACTTTTTTATCAGTTCAATTGCTAGTGATACAAATCCATAAACTCCACCAGTTGGGGTGCCATCAGCCATTGAAAGCCCCGGCATAGCATAATATCCTCGATAGAACACAGACTTACCATCTATAATTGCCAGTCGTTTTGTCATATTAATATTATAGCCTATTTATGACAAACAATCTGTTACAATAATCACATGACATATAACGAAGACATCAAAATTGTGGCGTTTGTAGGACTGGCCGGTTCGGGCAAAAGTGTCGCAGCAGATTATATTGTAGAAAAGGGCTACCCGAAAGTATATTTCGGAGGAATTATTTATTCGGCTATGAATGAAGCCGGTATCGAGATTACTCCAGACAGTCAACAAAAATTTCGCGAAGAAATACGTACGCGTGAAGGTAAAGATTTTGTTGTAAAACGCGTTATCAAACAAACCCACGACCTGATTGCAGCCGGACAACACCGCATAATTTTGGATGGATTGTATTCTTGGACTGAATACAAAATTCTTAAACACGAATTTCCAGGCGAACTTTCAGTTATTGCGGTTGTTGCTCCTAAAAAATTACGACATCATCGTCTGTCACAAAGGACAGAACGCCCATTCACTGGCGAAGAGGCTAACACGCGCGACTATACGGAAATTGAAAATCTGGAAAAGGGTGGGCCAATTGCAATCGCCGATCATTATATTATTAACGACGGCGATTTTGATAATTTACATGAACAAATTGATGTCACGTTGAATGACATCAAATTTTATAACGATTAACTCAAATATTCGTGTAGTTTTTTGGCGTCTTTATGTTTGCGAAGTTTAGCTAAGGCTTTTGCCTCGATTTGGCGAATACGTTCACGAGTAACGGCGAATTCGCGGCCGACTTCTTCTAATGTATGGCTTTTACCATTTTCCAGACC
>CAIPOF010000033.1 GCA_903866605.1 uncultured bacterium
ATAGATTTTGAAAATATCCATTGAACGCATATGTAACAACCTGGACATTACCTGTGAAGTAATTTAGCCTTACGAAACTCAAATCCCCATTTGGCCTAAACAGTGGCACTACATTACCGTCACCTGGAACAGATGGGTAGGGTATATCTATATCGCTTGAAAGTTGTTGGAAACCAGATGCGGCGCTGAAGGTCATAATATTTACTTTGCCAGAACTTGAATTTAGCCTTACGAAACTCAAATCCCCATTTGGCCTAAACAGTGGCACTACATTACCGTCACCTGGAGCGGAAGGGTAGGACACCTCTATATTATTGTTGCTGCAATAATACGAGCACACGTAGGGGTAGCTGACAAGCTGTATTTTGCCGGTATAATAATTAAGTCGTATAAATTCGATGCTATGTGCATTACTATTAGAAGTTGTGGCCCCAAACCATTCAGTGAAGTATAAATAAAAATTCCTATTTCCATATGAGCTACAACTATCACCCGTACCATATCCTGCGTTCAGGGCGGCTTGATTGGGTCGATAGGGCGTATAATCATATAGAGAAGCAGTTGCAAGGTTTTGGATATTAACAGTCGAAACGCCGCATGATTCATTTGGGTTCCATTGAATATAATTATTTCCTAGAACGTATGGCGAATACCAAGTAGGACTAGATGTAATAACCGAATGAAATAATTTGGCAGCGTTATTTATTTGGTTTGTAAAACCATAATAAGATGAGTCACAGACACCAGGGGTGCTATCAGGGCAACCGTAACCTGTTGCGCTTGTATATTGATAAGGTGCAGGCCAAGCGTCGGTCACTAAACCTTGTTCTTTTTGTAACAGAACAATCAATACTTGGGGGTTAATATTGTATTGGCGTGAAGCATTATATATAATTTGAGCGGCACTTAAGCCATTTTCCGTGTAGTCCTTCAAGCATGTGAATGGCGGTCCGTACCAAGTACCACTAGACCCATAAAATCCCGCATGATTTGTATCACAAATCGGGACCTTGCTATTTAAGAAGTTTTGTATCTGAACTACGCTCATTGAGCCAGAGTTAGTCATAACTGCATCGTCAATAATACGTCCTGCGTCAAAACCCACAACTGCCACAGCATGGCTAATATTAGAGTATAAGAATGTTAATAAAATGGATAAACATAAACATAAAACTCCGAAAAAGACTTTGCTTTTTGCTTGATTTATTATAGTATTCATCTCTTGTTTAGTAACCTTATTTAATCGCCACGTCTTTGGTAGTAGTGCCAGTTAGTGTGGAACTAGAATATTCAATATTGATATTCCATATGCCGGCAGAAATTTCGGACATGGGGACATCGAAACCTTGGCAAGTTGATGTATTTGCAAGTGCCTGGGTATTTGCTGTTTTTGTTACGCTTTTTTTACCCGGACTTGTTAAAGTCAGCCTACAAATGCCCGTATCTTCTGTGGCACTAATGATGGCCCTAATTTGTAAAATAGATCCGCTTTGATTCGCAGCGGTAATAGCTACTTGTACATTTTTCTTTGTACTTCCAGGTATCGTCGTGGGGGCGGGTGGTGTATCACTGTTCAAGCCAGACTTAGTTTGGTCCCCAGCTTTTTTTTGCTCTGTTGAGGCTGGTCCATAATCCACACCACTTTTATTTCCTGAACCGTATGACACCTTCCACCCAAATAAGTTACCGCTAAAAGCGTATACATATATTACTGGGACCGCTATTAAAAATATAATAAGGCAACCTATTAAGATATTCTTTTTTTTTGTATTCTTTCTTTTCAAACTTCTTATTTTCATAATTGTATTTATTTTTACACTCTATTCAATTTCTATTATATAACAACACGAAGGTTTTTAGTATACTAGGGTGTATCATTGGTGGTCTTATTGGAGCAAACAATTGAGCAATATAAAAAAGATTATTAAACAATTATATTTTAAAAAGGAAACTAAAAAATATATTAAATGGGGGTTTTTAGGGTTAGCTATTATCCCCTTATTTAGCGTATTATTCTTCATTAACAGTAACAGTGTAAATGTTCCATTCCTTGATCAATATGAGTTGGTACCGATAATAAAAGATATTCATAACAATTCTTTAACCTTTCAAGATTTATGGCAACAACATAACGAGCATAGGATATTCTTTCCTAGAATTGTAATGCTGGCATCTGCCGTAATTTCAAAGTGGGATATCAGAGAGGGTATATTAATTAATTGGGTGGTTGCAACAGCCTCTTTTGTATTTTTGGCTATTCTATTGAGATTAACTGCTCGACGGTTAAGTAATACTGTGCCAATTTGGATGCCGTTGCTTATAAGTCTCGCCTTTTTTTCAATACTTCAATATGAAAACTGGTTGTGGGGTTGGCAGGTGCAGTGGTTTCTCAATGTGTTTGGTATTATGCTAGCAACCTACAGTATTACAAAACTTATAATATCCCCAAAGCAATTACTTTGGTTGGCGACCACTATATTGGGCGCTATTATTGCGCAATATTCGTTGGGAAATGGCATGCTAATTTGGCCAATTATCATAGCAGTATTAATATATTGTAGAATAAAAAAGAAGTGGATTGGCCTCACTGTGTTAATAGCTTCAATATCTACCTTATTATATTATTTTAATTATCATGATCCAACCGGTAGTGTTTCGAAGACTCTCGTTTTTCATGAACCAATTCAGTTTATTGGTTACACAATGCTTTATTTAGGCAGACCATTAAGCTACGGACATATTGCAGTAGCTTTTTCTGGTTTTCTAATTTTGCTAACTTTCTTGACAATAGCCATTTTCTTATTTGTTAAAAACAAAGCTAGGTTTAAAATTTGTATACCATGGTTTATGTTGGGTTTTTACGCTATCGCGAGCGCACTGATAACTGGTTTGTCTCGTCTTGGGTATGGAGCAGGACAGTCACTTAGCAGTAGGTACACTACTATTTCAACTTTGCTTCTATTAAGTCTGATTGTCTTATTAGTATTGAACAGAGATGTTGTCAAGAAAATATTTAAACGATTATATGCACCGTTTGCTATCTTTTTTGTAATCAGCATATTTGGATTAGTAATTATTAATGCACAAGACGCGTCTATAAAAGCATTGACCTATACTCGGTATATTAATAACACTAAAAAGTGTACTTCTTTTTTATCTCCAACAAAGTCGTGCCTATTATCCGCCTATCCACCGAGTGAACAAACCGCAATTGATCGTCTCAACTATCTTAAGAAAATTCATTGGGGAGGGTATTAAGGTCGATATAAATTTGCTATAATATGCCAAGAACGACTATCAATAATAAACTGGAGGAATAAAAAAATGAAATACGATATTTGTATTGTCGGTGGTTGCGGACATGTTGGTTTGCCATTGGGTATGGCATTTGCTGATAAAGGACAGTCTGTTGTGCTTTATGATATAAACGATGCAGTTATAGAAAAAGTCAACAAAGGAGTTGTGCCCTTCAAAGAGAATGGCGCTGAAAAGGTATTATCAAAAGTTGTAAAAAATCAAAAACTAAAAGCAACACACGATAAGACTGTAATCAGAGATTCTAAGGTTGTTGTTTTAGTCATTGGCACCCCAGTTGACGAACATCTTAATCCAAAAGTAGGTGATATTATCCGGGCTATCAAAGACGTTGAAGATGAGCTTAGGGATGATCAGTTACTGGTAATGCGTAGCACGCTTTATCCTGGCGTTACTGAAAAAGTTGAGATATATCTACGAAAAATGGGGAAGAAAACATTAGTGGCATTTTGTCCAGAACGAATAATTGAAGGACACGCCCTAACTGAACTATATGAACTACCACAGATTGTTGCGGGAACTAGTGCTGAGGCTACAAAAAAAGCTAGCGAACTCTTTAAGCTATTGACTAAAAAGATAATGGTTACCAAACCAACCGAAGCAGAGCTGGCAAAACTATTCACTAACACATGGCGTTATATTAATTTTGCAATATCTAACCAATTCTATATGATTGCAAATTCTCATGGGTTAGATTTTTACAATATATACGATGCAATGACCGAAGATTATCCACGCCTTAAAACTTTCGCGAAAGCCGGTCTTGCAGCTGGTCCTTGTTTATTCAAAGATACAATGCAACTTTCTGCATTCAGTGGAAATAATTTCTTCTTAGGTCATTCGGCCATGTTAGTAAACGAAGGCCTACCACTTTTTATTATTGATGCGATGAAACAAAAGTATGATTTAAGAAAAAGCACTGTTGCGATACTTGGAATGGCGTTTAAAGGGAATAATGATGATTCAAGAGAAAGTCTGTCATATAAATTAAAGAAAATTTTAGAGGTAGAGGCAGATATCGTTCTTTGCAACGACCCCTATGTTAATGACCCACGATTTGTTTCAATTGATGAGATAAAAAAGAGGGCAGATATAATAGTACTTGCGACACCGCATAGCGTTTATGCAGATGAAAAATGGGACGGTAAGGAGGTGGTTGATATGTGGAATTTTTATGGAAATGGAGGATTAGTATAAATGAAAATTGTATGGACTGGAGCAGCAGGGTTTATTGCCGGCTACGCGATTGAAGAATTATTAAACAATGGTCACGAAGTTATTGGACTGGATAATTATTCAAAATACGGCAAGGTTGAAAAAAGTTACGACCATCATCCAAAATATACATTTTTTGAGGGTGATGCTAAAGATGTTGAATTAATGAAAAAAATATCAGAGGATGCTGACGTCATCGTATCTGGTGCTGCAATGATTGGCGGAATCTCGTATTTCCACGAATATGCGTATGAACTTTTGGCCGAAAATGAACGTATTACGGCTGCCGCATTTGACGCAGCAATATGGGCTTATAGGGAAAAGAAACTAAAGAAAATATTGGTAATGTCTTCGTCTATGGTTTATGAGTCTACAGACCAATTCCCTAGTCCCGAAGAAGCAATACTGACTTCACCCCCACCAATATCAACTTATGGTTTTCAGAAGCTCGCATGTGAATATTTTGCAAAAGGTGCATGGGAACAATATCAATTACCATACACCGTAATACGTCCATTCAATTGTGTAGGTGTTGGGGAGAAGCGTGCATTAAGTGATAAAGAGATTTACTCGGGTAACGTAAAGTTGGCTATGAGCCACGTGGTGCCTGATTTAATACAGAAAATTGTTAAGGGTCAAGACCCACTTCATATTTTAGGCAAAGGGAATCAGGTGCGCCACTATACCTATGGAGGGGACTTAGCTAAGGGTATTCGTATTGCAATCGAAAAAGAAGAGGCACTTAATGACTCATTTAATATTTCAACAGCTCAATCTACTACAGTACTTGAACTTGCCGAAATGATATGGAAGAAAATTAACGGAGACAAGCCATTTAAGTATGTCTCGGATGATCCTTTCGAACACGATGTACAAAAGCGTGTACCTGATACATCTAAGGCAAAAAGAGTTCTTGGTTATGAAACAACAACATCCTTAGAAAAAATGCTAGATGAGGTCATTCCATGGGTCAAAGAACAAATTGAATATGGCAACATCTAGTCAACTATTGTGGATTATTGTGCCAGTCTATAATGAAGCAGACAACTTCCCGGCACTTTATAAAGAAATTACAACTAAAATAAAAACACCTCATAAGATTGTTGTAGTTTATGATTATGACGAAGATAATACCGTCCCGGTTGTAAAAAAACAACAGAAAAGTGACAAAAGATTAATTTTACATAAAAACACACGCGGAAGAGGCGTATTAAATGCAATTTTAAGTGGTTTTGATTATGTAAAATCAGGACCGATGTTAGTCACTATGGCAGATTTGTCTGATGAGTTAGATGTGGTGGATACAATGTACGACCTACACCAAAAAGGTGCAGATATTGTATGTGGTAGTCGATATATGAAGGGTGGCAAGCAGATAGGCGGACCCCTATTAAAGCGTAGTTTGTCTAGAATTGCTGGTGTATCACTGAAATGGATTCGGGGGTTTCCAACCCACGACGTAACAAATAATTTTAAATTATATGACAAAAGTGTGATTGACGATATAGAAATTGAAAGTAGCGGCGGGTTTGAGGTAGCCACGGAGATAACAGTTAAAGCTTTTAATCAACATAAGAAAATCGAACAAGTACCATCCACCTGGAGAGACAGAACAGCTGGTGAATCTAATTTTAAACTCTGGCGTTGGCTTCCTTCATACTTGCGTTGGTATTTTAAAGCTTTATTCTAGGTTTTGTGTAAAAAATCATATCTCTATAAATATAATAAGTCCAGGTCATCTGTATGGCGACAGCTAATGCTTTTGCGAAAAGAAAATATATATAGTTGCTTATTATTGCTACAAAAATTAATGTAAAAAAATAATTACCAATCAATAAAAACATATATATGGTTATATGACGCTTTAAATCTTCTTTCTCTCTTGCCTCAAATGTCCAGTACCTGTTTAGCAGAAAATTGTAACTAATAGATATCCAATATGCTACAGAGGTCGAGAAAGTGATAGTCGTTTGTAAATTATTTTTTAAAAAATACAATATCCCAAAATCAATCAAAAATGTTGTTCCACCAACAAATAAGTATCTGACAAATCGGTGTCTGTATAGATACACGGTTATATTTTTTACTCTTATTTTCATCTTAAGCTATAGAATTTATATAATCTTTTTGTCTGTGTAAGTTATTTTAAGTATTCTCCATACCCTGATTTTTTCAGCGGTTCGGCAAGTTCGGACAGTTGGGTTTTACTAATAAAACTTTCATTATATGCAGCGAGTTCAGGACTGCCGATAATTTGACCAGTGCGGGTTTGTACCACGCGGATGTAATCGGCAGCATCAGTCATGCTGTTAATTGTGCCGGTGTCCAGCCAGACATCGCCTTCGTCTAATGTGGTGACAGACAGCTTTCCACGATTTAGGTATTCTTCGTTAACAGTAGTAATTTCTAGTTCACCCCTGGCACTTGGTTTGATTGTCTTAGCTATTTGGATAACGTCATTGTCATAAAAGTATAGGCCGACGACAGCATAGTTTGATTTTGGATTTTGCGGTTTTTCCTCGATTGAAAGTGCCTTGCCGCTATTATCGAGTTCAACAACGCCATAGCTTTTTGGGTCGGATACTTTATAAGCAAAGACAATTCCACCATCTGGGTCAGCACATTTTTTTAATGAATCACTGAGTCTACGACCGTGAAAAATATTATCACCAAGTATCAGTGCTACCTTGTCATCGCCAATAAAGTCTTCGCCAATGATAAAGGCCTGTGCCAATCCGTCAGGTGAAGGTTGAACTGCATATTGCAGATTTATACCCCACTCGTTTCCATCACCAAGTAGTCGTTGGAACTGAGATTGATCGTCAGGCGTGGTGATGATAAGAATGTCGCGAATTCCAGCAGAGATCAAAGTCGTTAGTGGATAATAAATCATCGGTTTATCATAAATTGGCATCAATTGTTTGCTAATACCTTTGGTTATTGGCCAAAGTCGTGTGCCTGAACCACCCGCTAATATAATTCCCTTCATCCCGTTAGAACTCCTTTGATAATTTATCTTTAGTAATAATAATTTGTTTTATTCGCATATGTATTAGATTTGAGTAAGTATTTTGA
>CAIPOF010000034.1 GCA_903866605.1 uncultured bacterium
ACTTGTCAGACTTAGCCCATTTAATAGTGATAATCTACGTCAGACTAGTTTTGCGCTTGTTGAAATATTGCCACAAATTGAAACGCCACAAGAAATTCAAATTGATGACAAAGATATAAAAATTGATGTATATCGAGCTGGTGGACATGGTGGTCAATCTGTTAATACAACCGATAGCGCTGTACGTGTAACCCATATCCCAACTGGAATCGTTGTTGCGATTCAGAACGAACGATCTCAATTGCAAAACCGAGAAACGGCAATGAAAATTTTGCTTTCAAAACTTACTCAGTTGCAACTAGATCAACACGTTGCTAGTATTAAAGACCTGCAGGCGGGGGAGTCCGCAAATTGGGGTTCTCAGATTAGAAATTACGTTTTACATCCTTATACTTTAGTCAAAGATACTCGCACAAAATATGAAGAACGCGATGTTCAAAGTGTGCTTGACGGCAAAATCGACGGTTTTATAGATGCTTTTTTAGAATCAAGTTATTAGTAAGCCCATCTACAATTACTACCTACCATCTACTAACTAACTTATGCTATAATTGGCAAAAGAATGATACTGCTAGATAGAGTGACAAAAACATATAATAAAGATTCAAAACCGGCACTTGATCGGGTCAGTTTATTTATTGAACCTCGCGAGTTTGTTATTTTAGTTGGTACTAGTGGTGCTGGCAAATCGACATTATTTAAACTATTGACTCGTGAAGAAAAGCCAACCAGTGGGAAAATTGTCGTAGGAGGGATTGATTACGACACACTAAAGGACAGTCATATACCAATGTTGCGTCGTAAAATAGGTGTTGTTTTTCAGGATTTTAAATTACTTCCTCAGCGTACTGTTTTTGAAAATATTGCTTTTGCATTAGAAATTGCGGGTATGACTCGTCATGAAATAAAGAGTACCGTGCCAAAAGTCATCGAACTGGTTGGACTGACTGGCAAAGAAAAACAATTCCCACATCAACTTGCCGGGGGAGAGCGTCAACGTGTGGCAATTGCTAGGGCAGTCGTTAGGCAACCAAAAATATTGATTGCCGATGAACCAACCGGAAACTTAGATCCTCGGCACAGCTGGGATATTATCAGACTGCTTGAAAAAATTAATAAATACGGAACGACGGTTCTTTTAACTACTCACAATGCTGAAATTGTTAACAAACTCAAACGACGAGTTATTACACTAGAACACGGCAAGGTGACTGGCGATCAGGCGGTAGGGAGCTATAGACAATGAGTCCCGTTAGAACCGTTTTAAAATATGCAAAGAACTCTATTATGTGCGATTTATTGAAAGTCGGAGGGTTCTAACGGGATGAGCGCCAAGAAAAAATTGTCATCAAAAGAATTGACTAGCAAAAAACATAATCGCCGTAGACTATTGACATTATGGCGTGTTGTCAGATACGGAACCGATAGTTTTGTCAGAAACTCATGGCTGTCAGTTGCTGCCACTGCTGTAATGACAATCACACTATTGATTATTTTCACGGCATTTATTACACAAAATATCCTGACTGATACGATCAATGATCTGCAGAATAAAGTCAATATGTCTATTTATTTAAAAACGGATACAAGTGATAAAGTTGGTAATGAGTTAAAAACCGAATTAAGTAAGTTATCGTCTGTCAAGTCAGTAACTTATTGCAACGCAGATTGTGGAAGAACACAGTATGCCAAAGACAATGCCAGTAGTCCAGAGGACTTGGCCGCCTTAACTGAAGCTACTAACCAAATTCCTGCAACCTTAAAAGTTTCACTAGTGAATATTAATGATACTTCACAGCTGGAAAAATTTGTTGCTGAGAATAAATTAGTGAAAGACCATCTTGATGCTGACCACAAGCCATCATTTGCAGGTGAACGACGCAATACGATTAAAACTATTGGACGAGCAGTTAATTTTGCGCAGGCGATTGGGCTAGTAGCTGGTATCGTATTCGTAATAATATCATCACTGATAATTTTTAATACAATTCGTATGGCAATATTTAATCGTAAAGAAGAAATTCAAATGATGAAACTAATTGGAGCCGACCAGTCATTTATCCGTGGGCCATTTTTGATCGAGGCAATCATATACGGTTTTATTGCAGCATTTATCGCGACAGGTTTGGGCATATGGGCGCTGTATGCTTCATCCAAGACCTTGGTGAGTTATCAGATTTCTGTACAGCCGACTATTAATCTGGTTACAATCTATGCGCCTATTGTACTGACGGCGATGGTGGGAATTGGTGCAATTATAGGAATTGTCTCATCATTATTAGCAACACGTCGTTATCTGAAATTATAATAATTAACAGGTTGACATATTAGAAATGCTTATGTTAGTATTAAAGGTATTATGAAACTGCGTACCACCACACCAGCTTCAATCAATCGTACGGTCAGATTGGTACTTATTCTTTTAGCTGTAATTATAGGTGTTGTCGTTCCTCTACAGATGACGCAAAAAGCTTCCGCAGATCAGTATGATGATAGGATTAATGCGTTGCAACAAGACATTGCAAAATATCAAGCCGAAGGCGCTCGTTTAAATGGCGAAGCCGCAACTCTTCAATCAGCCCTAGCACAGATTGCAAACGACAAGTCGGCTATTCAAACTCAAGTTGATATCAGTCAAGCAAAGTATGATCAGTTAGTAATCCAAATTAGTGATACTGAAAAGCAAATCAAGGATAATCAAGATGCACTAGGTAAAACAATAGCTGACCTTTATGTTGATGACAAGGTCTCACCAATTGAGATGCTAGCTAGTAGTAAAAATATTGGTGATTATTTAGATAAACAAGAATATCGTTCATCGGTTCGTAATGAATTAACTGGAACAATTACAAAAATAAAGGATTTGAAAAAATCACTAGATACAAAAAAAGCCGATGTTGAAAAAGTGCTTGCGGATCAAAAGTCGCAGCGTGATCAACTGGTAGCAAAAGAAAGCGAACAGCAAAACCTATTACAAAAAACCCAAGGTCAAGAAGCGGGCTATCAACAGTTGATTAGTAATAATCAGGCTGCCATTTCAGAAGCCAAAGCCACTCAAGCACTTGTAAATAGTCGTTTTAAAAGTAATGGAGGCTTTACTTTGATTGCTGCCGGTTCATTGGGTGCATATCCGTGGAATTATTCAAATTGTCCAATGATAGGTTATCTATCAACCGGTGGAGATGATGGTAATGGAAGTGATGGTCATGGTTATGGCTGTCGTCAGTGTGCTAGCTATGTTGCGTGGAGGATAGCTAATGAGACAGGCAAATATTATTCGTGGGGCAATGCAGTTAATTTTACTGCAGATGCAGTTGCGGCAGGCTATGTTGAAGGTCCGGCTCAAGCGGGTTCAATTGCAGTCATGGATCCTGGTAAAGCTGGTCAAAGCTATGGCCATGTTGCTTGGGTTGAAGCGGTCAGTGGTAATACGGTAACGATAAGTCAATACAATTATGATTATGGTGACGGTTATGGGATGTATAGCATGATGAATTTGTCCGTGAACGCATTTGATCATTATGTAAAAATTAAATAGATAGTAGCATAACTTTTATAGCGCAAGCAAACCAAAGTACGCTATAATTATATGCAATAGAAATTATTTTAAAAAAATAGGGGTAATGATGGTGCAAGAAAAAGTGTATAGGCATTCAGTAAAACATAGAAAAGTTAAGAAGCATTTATCATCCAGCGTATGGTTTATCGCAATTGCATTGACCGCCATACTTGGATATGTGGCTGGCGTTTACCACTTTCAGATAGAGGCTGCAATTGGACCGGTTTTTGGCTACAAAGCTCACTCGGGCAGTATTGATTTATCTTCAGTCCAACAGACATATAATAAACTGGCTGCAAACTTTGACGGCAACTTGGACATCACGAAACTGATTCAAGGCGCAAACAAGGGCCTTGTAGACGCTGCAGGCGATGAATACACAGTCTACATGACACCAACAGAGTCAACGGACTACAACAACAACCTAACTGGTAATATTGGTGCAGGAATTGGAGCTGAAATTGGTGTTAAAAATGGTAATATCACAATTATTCGTACGCTAAGTGGTAATGCAGCAATCAAAGCAGGGTTGCTGGCAAACGATGTTATCCTTAAGGTCAATGATCAATCTACCAGTGGTTGGACGGTTGATAAAGCCGTCGGACAAATAAAAGGCGATGAGGGGACAACAGTTAAATTAAACATTCTTCGTAACGGTGAAACAAAAGATTATATTGTTACTCGGGCAATAATTAATGTCCCAAGTGTTGAAAGCAGTGTAACTGATGGTATCGGAAAACTAACTATTTCTCGTTTTGATAATGAAACCGGGAATCTAGCCAGACAAGCAGCTCAGGAATTCAAAAAACAAAATGTAAAAGCTGTAGTTTTGGATTTACGAAACAATGGCGGTGGTTATGTAGATGCTGCCAAGGATGTTGCGGGACTTTGGCTTGATAATAAAATTGTAGTAACTGAGCGAAATGGGAATGTTATAAAAGACGCGATAAGGACAGGCAGTAACGCGCTACTCACGGGAATACCAACGATTGTCCTGGTGAATGGCAGTACGGCAAGTGCTAGTGAAATCGTAGCAGGCGCATTACAGGATTATAAAGTTGCAAAATTAGTTGGCGAGAACACGTTCGGCAAGGGGAGTGTCCAAGAACTAATACCGTTGATGGATGGCGCAGAATTGAAAGTTACAATTGCACGGTGGTATACGCCAAATGGTAAAAACATTGCTAACGGAGGGATTAAGCCTGATACTATTGTTAGTTATACCCAAATAGATATTGATAGCGGCAGTGATCCTCAATTCAATGAAGCTATAAAGCAACTAGGGCTGTAAGGCTTGTGTTTTTATGTATGAGTGTAGTAATATAAAGATACTATGGATAACAATAAAAAAATTCTACTAGTTGAAGACGACTCAGCCCTATCTGGTGTCTATAAATCAAGACTTGAGATGGAAGGTTTTGAAGCACGCGTGGTGAATAACGGTGAAAAAGCGTTGTCAGCTGCCCTAGACTTTAAGCCAGATTTAATTTTGCTAGACGCAATGATGCCAAAAATAAGTGGATTTGACGTATTGGATATTCTGCGAAATACCCCTGAAACATCTAACATCCGTGTCATAATGTTAACCGCTTTATCACAACCCAAAGACAAAGAGCGAGCTGAATCATTAGGGGTTGACGATTATTTAGTAAAATCTCAAGTAGTAATCGGAGACGTTGTTGAACGTGTCAAATTCCATCTTGGGATGATTCAAGCGCCTGAAAAGAAAACATAGTAGGGGCTGGTAATTAGTTAAACAAAAAAGAGCGCGTTATGCGCTCGTTTTTATATTATTTGATTATTATGGTTGAACTGTTACTTGGGTGCGCGGTACAGTTTTACCAGTAAATTTGCTTTTGCGGATTTTATTAAAACTAACAATTCCATCAACAGCTGCGTGTATAGTGTAGTTACTGCTAATAAACGTACCGGGACCAGCGATTTTAGTCGAACCAGTCTGACGGACTAACACTTCGCCAGTTCGGACTTTTTGACCGCCATATCGTTTAACACCAAGTCTTTGACCGGCATTATTATGATTGTTTTTGGACGTTCCGCCCGCTTTGACGTGTGACATTAATTAACTCCTAGCGTTTTATATCGAAATTTATGTAATTGTATCAAAAATAAGGGGTAGCGTCAAGTGAATTGAAAAAAACTAAGGGCTATACTCATGAGTGTGGATCTTTCGTTGTAAGAGCACTTTCGATACTATGCTTAGCTGCTAGTGCCCCAATATCCATTTTTAGAGTGCCCTTTGCGCTAGTTCCAAATTGTTGCTCTGCCACATAATGACCAAGTTGCTCGGGATCAACAGGTGCTTTAATAAATTCATTTTTCAATGCTTTTTCGATTGACTCGAGCCCTTTTTGACCTTCTCGTTGCAATCTTTCTTCTAGCAAAGCTTTTTCGGCTTTATCAGTGATACCATCAAAATTTCCATTTTTTGCAGCTTCAAGGGCATCAAACCGTTTTTTATCGCTGTTAATCAATCGTTCGATTGGGTCGTTGTTAGTATTTAACCGGTCACTTCCATTCGGTTCAACAAGTCTTCCAATATTCGTAATGTCGCTAGTTTCTATTAGCGCTGCGCCCCTGGATTCAAGCTCTTTGGCTAAACTTTCGGGAAGCGAGTACGGCTCTTGCTCTGGAATATTCAAGATAATTTCCTTTTTTCGATATTAGTATATTTACGATACTAAAGTATTGTAGTTTTGTCAACAAGATGGTATTTTAAATTTTTGTTAATACTAGCAATTCACGAGCTACTAATTGGTTCTCGCGATAATATAACAAATCATTTTGTGAAACATTTGTAAATTCGTGAGGCCTATAACCAAGTCTGGCAATTGTTGAAATTAAGGGTAGGTGAGTGAAATTTCCGTCTACACTACGCCAAGCCGGAATGGCAATACAAATTGGGACCCCTGACTCTATTTGTCCGGCAAGGTTTTTTAAAAATTCGCTGATAATGTGATTACAATTTTGTACGACATCTTGTAATTTTGCTGGTGACGGCGGGGCGCTAAAGGGTTGCCCTAGATAAGCCTCACTGACAACCGCATCAATTGGTTGTTGCCACTTAGTTGTCATAGCGTCGCCAACGCGCAAGAACCAATCAAATTTGATATGATGACTATCAGCCAGCCAATTAATATTATCTCGACTGTAGCGAACCATTTTTTCGGACAAATCTGTGCCATAAACCGAGCATCCCATCAGCACTGCTTCTTGCAATATAACTCCAGTGCCACAGAATGGATCAAGTACTCTTAACCTTTCAAGTTCACCACTTGACGCATCTTCATTCAAAGCACTGCTTCGCGCCAGATCTGACTCGAGCCCCGGCGTCGGGTCAGATTTGGGTTCCAGGGTGCCATGAATTGAAGTCGCATCAGTGGCTCGTAGCGCTGACGAGACCTGCATATCTGTTTTTTCAAGACATCTGGAGCCCGATTTCAATAAGGCGCCGGGGCCCTTAGTGGACCCGGCGTGAAGCCGTCTTGATGAAATAGATGTGCTGGGGTCGCCGACTGCTAAATTAATCATAATCTGAGCGAGTTTAGGGGGTAGCATACCGACAAAGGCGTCGCGTTTGGGGCGCATTTGATCTCGATTAGCATAGGCAGTGATGTTCTGCGAACCAGTACTTTCGGCAATTAATACTTTGCCATCACTTGTACAAACTATCAGCAGCTCGACTTTGTTCGCTGATAAGCCTAGTTTGTTGTGATGACTGACAGCAGAATTTAAATTGGGGCTATGATTAGGTATTAGACGCAGACTGACGCCACATTTTTTTAATTTTTGCTTTAGAATAATTCCTGTTTTTTGAACATCTCGAGCATCGATAGCAAAGCCGTAAACGCTAATACCAAGGGTAATTTTGCCCTCATATGCGGACCATTTACTGAAATAATATTGAACAACTTTTTGACTCACTTTATGCCAGTCACTTTTGGACAGTTCGTCGACAATTATCCCTGCTTTGGGAATGCCACCGAATTTCTGAATATTAAAGAGGTCAACTTTAATTGTTACGGCTTGATTAGAAATGATTTTAATGGAGTTTGCACCAAAAACACTCTCAAGTTCAGCTATACCGAGTGCGGGTTGTCGTCCTAGAATTGCTACGTTCATCTTATAATCCATGTAACACAAATCAACACGATTCGCAAAGTCCTCTCTGGTTAAAAACTGTCTTTTTGTTCTCGACGTATCTATGGATATGTCTCTTTCAAGGAAGACAAGTTTTATATCCCATAGATGTTTGTCTCGAATCCCAACAATTTGCATTGCGTGGGCTATACTCATTATACGTCTTATTTAGCTTTTGGATGGTATAATTGTGATTAAGTCATGAACCCCGTTAGAACTCACAATATTAAACAAACAAATTCCTTTCTTGATAGGAGTTTCTAACGGGGTGAAATTTCGAACTTGGATTAATATAATTACGATTATTCTGCTAGCTCTAGTAATCTATCTTAGTTGGGGTCAAATTACACGTGCCTGGGCACTAATGGGGAGTGTTGATTTACGAATATATTTGTTAATGATTCCAGTACAATTATTTAGTTATTATGCCGTTGGAGAAGTAATGTTCACTTACTTAAGAGCAAAGGGCGAGCTGACAGACATTTCGCGTTGGGGCATGGCACGAATCGCACTTGAACTTAATTTCGTGAATCATATCATACCGGTTTCTGGAATAGCTGGCTTTTCATATCTGGGTATTGTACTAAAGCCTCATGGAGTTAGCGTTGGTCGATCAACCATGGCGCAACTTATTCGTTATATAACAATGTTTGTAAGCTTTGTGATTATGATACTTATTTCAGTTATTGCCTTGTCATTTGATCAAAAAATAAGTCGCCTAATAATCATCATCAGTGCCTTTTTTGTCATTGCAACCATTGTTTTGGCAGTTTTGCTTATCTATTTTGTGGATAATCGCAAAAGGCTAGTCATGATTTCGAATTGGATAACGCGAATAATAAATAAAATAGTATCCAGTCTTTCTTTTGGTAAAAAGAAACATTTACTTGAACTTCAAAAAGTTGAGAATTTTTTTACTGATATTCACCAAGATTATATCGAGATTCGTCGTGATAAAAAAATATTGATTCGTCCATTTGTATGGTCAACATTGGCTAATATAGCAGATATTGGCTTGATTTTTATTGCGTTCCTATCACTGGGAGTATTTGTGAATCCGGCAACAGTGATAATTGCGTGTGGGATATCTTCATTCGCAGCAATTTTTACCGCAACTCCGGGTGGCTCAGGAGTCTATGAAGCCATTATGATCGCATTCCTAGCTTCAGCAGGCGTCAGCCCGGCCTATGCTATCGCAGGGACGTTGTTAGCTAGAGTAACGGTACTTGCGGGAACGATAATATTTGGTTACATCTTTTATCAATCAACGGTGAATAAATATGGAAAAACAAAACCTTAAACCAATCTTTAGTGTGAGTGATTTAATTGCGATTGTGAATCAGACGCTTGAATACTCATACCCAAATATTGAAGTTGAAGGTGAAGTAGCGTCGTTTAAAGTTAACCAGGAAAAGTTTGTTTTTTTTGACATTAAAGATGCCGAGGGCAGTATTGGCTGTTTCATGACAGTCTGGCAATTACGTGTCCCAATTGAGGATGGTATGAAAGTTATCATATCAGCATCGCCGAAATTGACTAAATGGGGTAAATTTAGTCTGACCGTCAAATCAGTTAGACCAAGTGGCGAAGGGGCGTTGAGAAAAAGTTTTGAGTTATTAAAAAATAAACTTGATAGTGAGGGCTTGTTCGCGATAGATAGAAAAAGACAATTGCCAGCTATGCCTCAACGCATAGCTGTTATAAGTAGTATCCAAGCTGCAGGTTATGCTGATTTTATAAAAATTATGAATGATCGATGGGGCGGCATGAAAGTTGATGTTGCAAATGTTCAGGTCCAAGGATCAGCTTCTGCAGATCAGATAATTAAAGCTATTGATTTTTTTAATCAACAAGAAATATTGCCAGAGGTAATAGTGATTATTAGGGGTGGCGGTAGTGCAGATGATTTATCGGTATTTAATGATGAGTTGCTGGTTCGTTCAATCGCAGCCAGCCGAATCCCGACATTAGTTGGTGTTGGTCATGAAACTGATGATAGTCTGGCAGATTTAGTTGCTGATGTCCGAGCTTCAACTCCAAGTAATGCTGCACAAATCCTAACACCAGATAAAAAAGAGACAATCGGCAGTATTCATAATCAACTAGGCTCAATATTGCCTAGAATGTTGCTATTAATAAATCAGTATAAACAGGCAAATCAAGAAACCTTAAAGGCTGTTGTTGAAATTATTGAAATGAAAATTGCCGATAAAGCGAGACACATTTCAAATATTAGGAGTATCCTGACTCAATTAAATCCTGAAATGATTCTTGCCAGAGGTTACGCATTAGTTAGGGGATTGGTAGATATCAATTCAATAATTGAGATTGAAACAAATAAAGCTATAATAAAAGCAGAGGTTAAAAATGTCAGCAACAAATAAATCAATCCAAGAAAAAACAAATGAACTATCAAAATTAGTAGAATGGTTTGATAGTGACGACTTTTCATTAGAGGAAGCACTAGAAAAATATAGAATTGCTGAAAAACTGGCAATTGATATCGAGAATGACTTATCGCAGTTAAAAAACGAAATTGAAATTATCAAAAAAAAGTTTGACAGTGATAAATAAATGATTTGGACTGTACTGGTCATATTAATTATTGCTGCGTTGTTTGGTTTTGTCGTTTTTCGCGGTTCACCATATGTACCAAGTCACAGGGCTGATATTCAACAGGCATTTACAGAGCTGTACCAAGTTGATGCAAACGATACATTAGTTGATCTTGGTAGTGGCGACGGGATTATCCTACGTAAAGCAGCTAGGGCTGGAGCTAGGGCAGTTGGTTTTGAGATTAATCCAATTTTAGTAATTATATCAAGGCTTTTGTCACGCAATAACAAAATCAGTACAGTCTTTGCTGACTTTTGGTTTTCACATTTGCCCAATGACACGACAGTCGTGTATGTCTTTTCAGTCTCGCGTGACATAAATAAGATTAAGATATGGGTTCAGAATGAAACCAACAGAATAGGTCGAACTATACACCTGATTAGTTACGGCAGTAGAATCGATGGCATGAAAGCAGTAAAAAATTTGAACGCAAATCATTTGTATGTTTTTCATCCTTTACAGACTAATAAAGCACAAGTATAATTACGCTATGAACCAAACTATAAATAAATACAAAAACGGCTCAGTAAATATATGGATGATTACTGCTATTGTCGTGACAGTTCTTCTTGTTGGTATGGCTGTTTTGGCAGCATGGTTCTATGTAAATTATGATGAACAAAAAACGAATGTTAACGGCAAGATAACAATAGCCGTGACAGACGCTCAAAAAGCACAAAAAATTGCGGATGAAGCAAAATTTACTCAGCGCGAGAAAGAGCCAAATAGAGAATTCGTTGGTCCAGATGACTATGGCAGAATCACTTTTAACTATCCAAAAACATGGAGCATGTATATTGATAGTGATGCTGTTAGTGGAGGCACTTACACCGCATATTTAAACCCAATTTTTGTCCCACCCGTTGTTAGTGGGCAACGGTTTGCCCTTAGCGTAACAATACTAGAAAAAAGCTATGATAGCGTAATACAAAGCTATAGTTCATTTGTAAAAAAAGGAAGCTTGGTGGCGTCGAGCGTAACAGTGGATGGCAGTAATGGTACAAGGTTAGATGGGAATTTTACGAAAGATATTCGTGGATCTGCAGTAATTTACAAGATACGGGACAAGACAGTAGTGATTCGTACTGACGTAAGTACATTTTTAGATGATTTTAATAAATTGATTACAACTATCAAATTTAATCAATAATTATCAATCAGACTAATCCTGCTATATTCAAATAAATAGCATGTTATAATTAGTCATATATGAGTGCAGTAGTAGGGGAACACGAGCAATTTATGGATGGCCCACTGTCTGATGGGCTACCCTCATTTGTGGCTGCTGCACATGAACTAAAATCTCCGCTGGCATTGATTAGACAGTTGTCGTTGATGTTAGAAGATAGTGATATCAATTCAAGCGAACAGCAGCGTATGTTGCGTCAAATTAGCTTGACCAGCGAAAGAGCACTCCGCCTAACGAGTGATTTAACACGCTCGATCAGACTATCGGATGCACTTTTTACACTTGAACCAATAGACCCACAGCAATTGTGTAAAGGCATTATTAATGACCTAGCGCCATTATTTGATGTTCATAATCGTGAAATTAAATTAGTTTCTCGAAAACATCCACTACTTTTAATTGCAAATCGAGATTTACTACGTCGAATTATTATAAATTTTAGTGACAATGCTTTGCGTTATACAGAATCAAATAACGCAATAAAGATCAATGTAGCCCAATTAAATTCTGGTAATGTCGTTCGCTTGGGCGTTAGAGATTATGGTCCGTCATTATCCAGTGATGTACTGAAATCATTGGCTACGAAAATAATGGGGGGAACTCCCTTCGCAATTGATGCTAGACCTCAAAGTAGCGGGCTAGGTTTATATATTGCCAGCCAATTTGCAGATCGTATGAATGGGAAAATAGGTGTTATCCGCCACCATGATGGCTCGACATTTTTTGTAGATTTGCAGGCATCACGGCAACTGAGCTTGTTATGAGCGTCCAAAAAGTTTTAATTGTCGAAGATGATGAATGGCTAGTCGAGCAATATATGAGAGTTTTATCATCGGCCGGCTATAATGTCGTAAGCGTATCTAACGCTTTATCTGCGATTCAGGCAATTGACGATTTCCAGCCAGACGCAATTATTTTAGATATGTTGTTAACTGGTAGCACCGCGCTAGCATTATTACACGAACTTCAATCTTATGGTGATACAGGAATCATACCAATAATATTATGTACAAACATAGCAAATGAAATTTCACTAAAGAATTTGCGTCCTTATGGCGTAATGCAAATTATTGATAAGACCAAGATGAAACCGGATGACTTAACAGTCGCCTTACGGAGTGTTCTTCCGTGAAATCTCAGCGAATGCCAGCAATAGTACTAAGGCGAACTAATTACGGTGAGGCAGATCGAATACTCCAGCTGATAACTCCTCATGGAAAAAGAAGTGTCATAGCGCGAGGGGTACGTCGTGAAAAAAGTCGATTAGCTGGTGGTATAGAGTTATTTGCAATTTGTGAAATTGTAATTGGTGAAGGCAAAGGCGAATTAGGTATTTTAACGTCATCTAAATTAGTACAATTTTATCGTCATATTATGGATGATTACGACAGAATGCAATTTGCCTATACGGCAATCAAATTGGTGAATAAATCAAGCGAAATGGTTGATGGTCCCGAATGGTATAACGTTCTGGCCGAAACATTGGTCGGTCTTGATTCTAGTACAATTTCCTTTGATATAATTCAAGCCTGGTTTTATCTGCACTACGCGGCAATTATGGGATATGAACTTAGTCTATGGCACGATGACGCCGGCAATGCATTATCACCAAAATTGCTGTACAGGTATGATGTTGGCGAAAGGGGGCTGTGTGCTGCTTCTAATGGCGAATTGACTTCGGATCATATCAAACTGCTGCGTTTATTATCAACCAGGTCATTAAAAGTACTGGCTCAAATAGGTGGGGTTGCGTCGGTTTCGTCTGATTGTTTAGCAGTGGCTCGTGAACATGCTGCGATTTAAAATAAAAAACTGGTATAATAGTAAATAATTATGAGTAATAAAAAAAATAGTGCTGTAAAGATGGAATCAATTGTTAGTTTGGCAAAACGTCGAGGATTTATTTTTCAAGCATCAGAGATTTATGGTGGACTCGCGGGTTTTTGGGATTATGGACCACTTGGCGTCGAGGTAATGAATAAGCTAAAAGCTGAATGGTGGAATGAGGTTGTTACAAAATCAGATAATATTTATGGAGTTGATAGCGCAATCATACAAAATCCTAAATTATGGGAAGCCAGTGGCCACGTATCCAGCTTTACAGACCCTATGGTAGAGGATGTAAAAAATGGAAAACGATATCGTGCAGATCAATTAGCTGGGGTTGATTCAACAGACCTAAATGAGCTAAAAGAACTTTTGCTAGACAAAAAATCTCCAGATGGCAATCAGCTTAGTGAGCCAAGATTTTTTAATATGATGATGCAAACGTGGATTGGTCCTGTTCAAGATAATTCTTCTGTTGCATATTTACGTCCTGAAACAGCTGGTTCTATTTTCACCAATTATGAGAATGTTCGTGAAACAATGCGTGCAAAAATTCCATTTGGAATTGCTCAGATTGGTAAGGCCTTTCGAAATGAAATCTCACCTCGCGATTTTATATTTCGAGTTCGAGAACTAGAACAAATGGAGATGCAATTTTTTATTAATCCTGACGAACAAGAAAAAACCTATGAGTATTGGCGGAATTTTGCATGGAAGTTTTTAATTGAAAATTTAGGGATTTCAGAAGAAAATTTACAATGGCATGAACATGATGAAAAAGAACGAGCGCACTATGCAGTAGCTGCCCATGATATATATTTTAATTTTCCTCAAGGGTTTAAAGAATTATGGGGTACGCATAACCGAACAGATTTTGATTTGAGTAATCACCAAAGAGTCAGTGGCAAAAATCTAGCGTATTTTGATGAAACAGCACATAAAAGATTCCTGCCTTATGTAGTTGAAAGTTCTGTTGGCTTGGGTAGAATGCTTCTAGCTGTTTTGACTGATGCCTACCACGAAGAAGAAATTAATGGAGAGGTGCGTGTTGTGTTAAAACTGAAGCCAGAACTTGCACCATATTTATATGCTGTATCGCCTTTACTAAAAAACAAACCAGGACTTGTCAGCAAAGCACGTGAAGTATATGAAATTTTAAAGAAAAAATACGGGTCAGTAATGTGGGATGATAACGGCAATATTGGCAAACGTTATCGACGCCAAGACGAAATAGGAACGCCAAATTGTGTTGTTATTGATTTTGAAACATTAGAAAAAAACACAGTTACCGTACGTAACCGCGATACAACTGAACAAAAACGTGTTTCAATTGATGAATTATAGATTATTAAATTAATATAAAACGCTAGAAACAGCGTTCTATATTAATTTAGTAAGTTCAAAACCTATTTAGCAATTTTTGCTTTTTTGGGTTTTTTAAGCTCTTTTTTCGGTTTAGATGCGCCTTTTGCCATAATTTTTTCCTTTCCACCGGACTATCGTGTCCTTATAATTCTATTATGCGCTTATGTTTTTTCCATATCAAGGGTGTATGTTAGTAAATGGTAGGTAGTGAGGTGCGGGTGACGTTCGGTGGGGCCGCCCCATAATTGTTTTTATGGTAATCTGTAAAAAAATTATAGGGGCAAACCGAACGGCAGGACCCGTATGTTAGTAGGTTGTAGGTCGTATGTAGTAGATATGTGCTGTTGGGATAAACTAAACGACATCAGACGGTTGTTATTAGTAAATATTTCTCGATTAAAATTAGAAGTATAGTAAAATAGATAGAATGATAAATTATTATACTGACGGTAGTTGCAGTCCTAATCCTGGGCCTGGTGGATTTGCAGTCATCAAAGACACTGAACTAGCAATTATTGGTCACGAATCATTGTCAACAAATATTAGGATGGAAGGTCGTGCGATTGTTTCTGCGCTGCATGATTCAAATGGCGAGTCCTGCCAAATATTTAGTGATAGTGAATTCTGGGTAAATGTAACCACAAAATGGGGGATTAGTTGGGAAACAAATGGCTGGTCCAAAAAAAATGGCGAAATAAAAAATCTGGATATCGTAAAAGAAGTTATTCGTTTGTATAAACAATCAGATGCAAAACTGGTTTGGGTACGTGGTCATGTTGGTAATATTAGCAATGAACTGGCTGATAAATGGGCCAACAAAGCTCGTGAAGAACGATTGACCGGCAAATTTTTGCTTTAACCCATTATTTCTTGTTATTTTCATACCTCTAATGTTATACTAACCATCATACAAGCATAAGGATGTTTTTAAATAATACTATGACCAATAATAAAACAATAAATTATGGAAAAAGCAACTCTCTCTCTCTCTCTCTAATAAGTTAAAAAATCCTATTTCACTGAAGTTTAGTAGGACAAGTCGTAGGACCGACCCTAAAAAACTCGGCTTCACCATAGTCGAACTCCTAGTAGTCATAGTAGTAATAGGAGTATTAGCCGCCATAACCATAGTCTCCTTTACCGGCATCTCTCAAAAAGCTATCGCAACATCACTTCAATCAGATTTATCTAGTGCCAAAAAACAAATAGCCCTATACTATATTGACCATGGA
>CAIPOF010000035.1 GCA_903866605.1 uncultured bacterium
AAGGCTAGTGCCATAATCAAGCGGTAAGCTTGGCGCTGAGCACTGTCAAATGATTTGTATACCTTAATTGACAGGAAAACCAAAACTGCTGATGCTGCTAGCAACCCAAACGCTAACAAACCAGTAGTTTCACCTAAATCTCGATAGTATACGACATTTGTGAAAAAGTTCAATGGTGTCCCCAGATTCGCTGCTGGTATCCAAGATCCAGCTATTTGTGATATCAGCAATTGACCAATACAAAACGGCAACCAAGGTACATATAGCCCCAATGCTATGAAAAAAGCCAGATTCCATTCTTTGGAAAAGAATTTTGTCATAAAATCATTTTTGTTCTTCGCGATTCTGCGAATATTGTCGGCCCGCCATAACCAATGTGCAATCCATACAATAACTGATAAGTAATGGACCCATAACCCAAGACTCACTAGAACACCATAAATTACCCAGTATAATTTTTTATGCGATTCAATTGCAACTGTTAATAAGTAGGTAGCAGCAAGAGCTATCGCAGATACTAGCGTATACATTCGCATTTCCTGGCTATAGCGCACCAGCATTGGTGATAACACCATAAATATCAAGCTAATCCGAGCAACTTTTTTGTCGAAAAGTCTATTTTGCAACAAATAACCAAAGATAATTGTTACACCGCCAAAGAGCACGCTCATCGAACGAAGTGCAAACTCTGTATTGCCAAACAACATACTCCAGATTTTTAGTAACCAATAATACAAAGGAGGGTGAATATCCATGGCTGTATAGCGCGCAATATCGATAAAATTATAACGAGTTAGATACGCTCCAAATGCTTCATCGAACCAAACTGATGATTTTGTAATCATATAGAAAGCCAAGCATACAAAAATAATCAAGGCAACGACAACAAATAACCAATCTTTGACCTTTGGAGTAGAGCCACGTTCTCTTAATTTACGAATATCTTTGATCATAGCTTAAAGATTAATTTTGCCTAAAATATTCGACAACCAGCGAGCCGTCAGTTTCCTTTTTGGTTGACACAAAACTCGCTGGCATTGTTAATTTCGCATCGCCATAATAAACATAGTAGATCGCCCGTTTAGTCGCTAGTTCTGCTGCAGGCTTTGCGATACGCAAAGCACTATTCGATAATCCAGCATAACCGCCACCCAGTGAAGCAGTGTCGCTAAAAAAATTAATCTGGCATTTCGGTAAATAGTAGCTAAGTTCAATCGCCACATATGGATCAGCGGCATACACTGCCGTATTCGAATCGCAAGTAGTAATCCTATCGGCAACTTGGTTAATTGCTGGATGTTGTAGTCGCTGAAAATTATAATTACCAACATCCGCTAGTTGGACTATACCTAGAACCATTACGAATATTAATGCCAGTCCATAAATCTTATGAAATAATTTAGTCTTGTCCATAACCAATACTAGCGAGACCCCTATGAACAAACTGGCGCCAATTAGAACATGTGCTAAATAACGTTCGACATACATCGGGTGGACCAACCCAACTAGTGTCAAAGCTATAACTGGGACGAGAATATATAGAGCTAACAGAAATAGATAAGGTTTCTGCTTTTTATCAGCAATCTTAAATGCGCGAACCGACACATTACCTAGCATCGTGATTACAAACAGAATTATTAAAGATAATAGTGCATCCAACTGCCAAACAGGACGATACAAAAAGCTAAACGATATGATGCCGAAAAAATTGTCCAGGGTCATCGACTGCGAGATGGGCGCCAAGGCTCCATTAGTGATTTGATGTACAAACGTCGGCATCCATGGTAGAAATAAAACAATACTTAACAAGTAAGCCTTTGCCCAATCAGACTTCAGAACCGATTCTTTTTTAGAAAAGTTGCGCCACAGTAGCCATGTCAGATGAGCGGCCCATAACAAAACCGTGTAGTAAAGCGTATATACGCCCAGCGCAACTAGCAGTGCATACAACACATATAGCCACAATCGTCGCTTGTCTTTCGCTTCTATCGCACAAATTAAAACATATGTGGCAGCAATACCGATTAGTGATGCCAGAGAGTACATTCTGATTTCGAAACCGTAGCGCAATAAAAACGGTGCAAGCATTACAAACGGCAAGGAATAAAGTGCAGTCCTGATACCAAACATTTTTCTAGTTAATAATCCAGCAAATATAATTGCACCACCCATCGTCAAAACACTAAGGCTACGCAAAGCAAACTCTCCCCATCCGAATAAATTGCCCCAACCGCTCAACAGCAAATAGTAGGCTGGGGGGTGCGTATCAACTGAAGTTAGATGCATCAATTGGGATAGCGGCTGTCTAGCAAGCATAATCGAGTAGGCTTCATCAAACCATACGCTTTGCCGCAGACCAATTGACAAACTGATAGCCATCGATATTACGGCAGTAATAATTAAAACTAATATAAAATGGCGCTTCGCCCAACCAAGTATATTCTCCAACAGCATTCGAAATTGTTTATTCATATATTGATAGTACAGTCTGAAGCTTGAAAAAGCTACTAGCGTTAAGGCGTATATTACGTTATAATTTATCGGTAAACACGCCATCGGGGTGTGGCGCAGTTGATAGCGCGCTCGGTTTGGGACCGAGAGGTCGAAGGTTTAAGTCCTTTCACCCCGACCAAATTAAAAAGACGGCCCTTGTGGCGGTCTTTTTAATTTGCTTTCAAAGTAACAGACTTAAAGCTTTGACCTTTTTAAAACTTCGGATCATTCTCAATCTTGACTTCACCACGATAAATTTTTGTAGCATATTCTGGTGATATTGGGTTAATGATAACACCAGTCCCCAGTTCAAGTCCGGCCCAAATATTTGGACGTGGAGCAATTTTAATATGCATGTGATAATCTTCACTATTTATCGCATTTTCAATGAAATAATTGTACGAAATTCCGAACTCATCTAATTTACCTAGGACTATCTTTAAAGCAATTGCGATAGATTCCTTTTCGCTACGTGTCAGATCCGAGATTAGACGAATGTGACGTTTTGGCAACAACCAAACTCCGTATGGCGCATCGCTAGCATAAGGTGATAAAGCAAATATATTTTCGTCCTGCCAGATAACTCGTGGTTTGTCGGATTCATTTTTTATAATGTCACAATATGGGCAAGCCAAATGCTCTAGCCTATATTTTCCATACTCCCTAGCCTCATTTTCTACCTTTGGAGGAAGTATTGGCAATGCAATCACCTGAGAATGTGAGTGAGCAATTGAAGCCCCGGCTTTACCACCCTCGTTTTTAAAAACAATAACATGTTTTATACCATTCATTTCCTTTAGAGCCGTAAACCTATCAATATAGGCATTAAAAACTCGGACTATATGACTCAACGAAAATTCGTTTATGTCCAGCCCATGTCGACGTGTTTCAATAATAACTTCAGTTTGTCCATATGCGCTTGAGTTATTCGACGTCAGTGCCGCAAATTTATTAATAACTGAAATTATTTCCCAATCACCATCATTATTGTTGTCACGATATGTAATTGTCTCATTTGCAAAATTTGCTGGACAAAAATGACAGATACCAGTTGTTTCAGCGATTGTCCCTACCCTGTGCGGGCGCTTGGCTCGGTTTGGGGCAATAATCACATATTCATCTTTGAAATAATCCTTGCGAATTTGGGATTTAGTCATTTTTTGTGTGCTCTCTTTTCCCTGGCAACCACCTTGGCTCCACGTTTTTCCAAATACCTACTACCAATGACAGCAATCGAAGCCACCGCAATTGAAACGCCGATTAATATGAAAAACACAGTAAATAGTCGGCTAAATTCGGTCGTTGGGTGAACGTCTCCGTATCCAACAGTAGCTAGTGTAGCAACAACAAAATAAAGTGACTTTATCCATGACCAATGTTCAATATAGTGATACGAAACTGTGCCGATTATTATCATACTGCTCAGAGCAGTTACTGCGGCAAAGACTTCCGGTCTAAATTTCTTTTTTATCATAAATTGCCCATCCGATTATTCAATAATCTGATTATACCAAACTAAAGCGATAATATTAGAATAAAAAGGACAAAGCCTTTTTTGAATTATTATTTGGCGAATTCAATGGCACGAGTTTCACGAATGACATTGACTTTGATCGTGCCTGGATACTGCATAGTTGATTCAATCTTTACAGCTATATCACGTGCCAGCTTGATAGCACTCAAATCATCGACGTCTTTTGGACTAACAATAATTCGGACTTCTCGTCCAGCGCTGATTGCGTAAGCTTTGTCAATACCCTTGAATCCGGTTGCTATGTTTTCGAGATCTCGCATACGTTCAGCAAAGTTTTCAGAACTAACATTACGGGCTCCAGGACGAGCTGTCGATAATGAATCGCAAACACGAACAATCAACGCTTCAGGTGTTGTAGCTTCGACATCATCATGATGGGCTTCGATTGCATGAGCAATCTCTTCACTCATACCGTATTTACGGGCAAGTTCTGCCGCCAGATGGTGATGTTTGCCTTCCATTTTATGTGTAATAGCTTTTCCGGTATCATGTAGCAAGGTTGCAGTTTTGGTAATACGGACGTCAGCACCAATTTCCTCGGCAATAAGTCCAGATAGTTGTGCCATTTCGACGCTATGAAGTAGTACGTTTTGACCGTAACTAGTTCGAAATTTCAGTTCGCCCAGCAGACGTAACATTTCCTTTGGAATACCGACTACACCAACTTCACGGGCGGCATCCTCGCCTGCACGATTAACTTCTTTGTTAATTTCAGTTTCGGCCTTGGCGACAACTTCTTCGATTCGCCCTGGATGGATTCGACCATCCTTCATCAGCAGTTCCAAACTCATCCTGGCAATTTGTCGACGAACTGGGTCAAATGAACTTAGGATAATCATACCTGGCGTATCGTCAACTAAAATATCGACTCCTGTTGCACGTTGAAAAGCCTGAATATTACGGCCTTCTTTACCGATGATTCTTCCCTTCATTTCTTCGTCAGGAAGCTTGATGGCTGTGACTGTACGCTCAGCCGTAACTTCAGATGACATGCGCTCCATAGCAGTTACCAAGATTGTCTGTGCAATATCCTCAGCTTCTTCTTTGGCATCATTTTGCAATTTATTAATCAGCCCAATCATATCTTGTTTGATATCACGTTCGGTCATTTGCATCAATTTTTCAGCAGCGTCGGCTTTGGTAAGTTTGGCTACTTTTTCCAATTTTTCCTGTTGTTTGGTGCGAATTTCGCGGATTTCGTCTTTTAAATCTTCGACGCCTCGTTCCTCACCACGGAGTTTTTCGCTTCGTTTATCCAGCTCATCAATCTTTTTAACAATTGATGCTTCGCGTTCGGACAAACGTTCTTCGGTCTTTTTAAAATCTTTGCGACGTTCGTTTTCCAATTCCAGTACTTCGTCTTTGGCTTTTAACAATATGTCGGCTGCCTTGGCTTTGGCAGTTGCCAAATCTTTGTCAATGTTGGACTTTGCGCTAGCTTGGCGGTTTTTTTCGTAAGCTACAGTACCGCCAACTCCAGCAAGTACCGCAATTACGGCTATAATAATCTCTATCATAGTAGTTCCTTTCCTCGCCAAGACCTTTGATGTTTATTACTAGTATAAGAGATGCTTGTAGTTTAACAGTCAGTCAGTCAGTGGCGTCGGTTTCAAAAAATATTCAGAGTCCATATTAGGACTGTATATATATTAGCCTTTTTTGTACAAAATGCGCAAGTTATTTTCTTGGAAAAGTAATATTTGCACCTCTTCCATAAAACGGAAGAACAATTTTTTCATTTTCGCCAGCCTTTAATTTAGCTAGAACTTCATTCTGCCAGTTATCTCCGCGACCACCAACAATTGGAATTTTTTGAGCATCAGCAATAGTGTTCATAACAGTCAAGCCAATGCGAATACCCGTAAAACTACCAGGACCTTCGAAAACTCCTATAGATGAAATATCCAACCAGGTTCTTTTTTGTTTTTTCAGTAATTTGTCTAAATGACTCATCAAGCCTTTTGCGAGCATTCTTTCGGATTGCCAGTCATCATCCTGACGCCAATTATCATCAATAAAAGTTGATTTGCATATTGGCGTACTGGTATCAATCAAAATAATCATATTTTTATTTTTCCCATTAATTTTCTGCTTGAATCACCCCCTGAATTAATTGTAATTTTTCTAGAATTTTCACCAACAACGCTAATCGAAATTGTTAACCTATCCTTGGGCAAAACACCACTTATGACTTCACCCCATTCTATAATAACAACCGTATTTTTATTCCCTAGAACTTCTTGGACCTCATTAGCCAAAATTCCTGCATCATTAAGCCTAAAAAAGTCATAATGAGAAAGAGTAATGTTGTCACGACCGTCGTATACGCGATTTATTGTAAAACTCGGACTTTGTATATAGTCATCAATTCCTAAACCAACAGCAATGCCTTTTACTAGTGTTGTTTTTCCTGAGCCAACATCACCGACTAATTCGATTATCTCTCCACCACGAAGTAATGAACCGAGGAAGCTCCCGATTTTTTTCATTTCCATTTCACTCTTTACCTCTACGGCCATTATAAAATTATTATAGCATTTATAGGAATTACTCACTCAATCTATCTGTTTTCAAGCAAGTCAAAAGATTTGTTTAAATCAGCAGATTTAGTATTGCGAAGGCTATGGCGTTTTTTAAATCTGTCAATTACAATAGAGCACAAGCGATATGCGTATTTCAGATGTCACCATGGTTAAGTTGCTTGAACGCAGTGGCGTAGCTAATGCGGAGCAAATAGATGCCCTGAAACAAGAGGCAGCTAGTTCAAAGCAGTCATTACAAGACATGGCTATCCAAAATGAGATGATAGACGACACAACGCTTGCCAAGGCTTTGTCTGATTATGAGCAAATACCATACATAGAAGTAGCCGCCCACGATATCCCATTTGAAACGCTTTTAAAAATACCTGAACGAATAGCCCGCCAATATAACGCAATATTATTCAAGATTGACGAAGATGGCACTAACCATTTAGTTATGGATGATCCTGACGACATTCAAGCCGTAAACTTTATTGAAAAAGAAATTGGCACTAAAACAAAAATTTATATTACACCCCATGCAAATATTATTTCTCTGCTTGATGCTTATCGTGGAGATGTAAATCAGGAATTAGAAGAAGTTATTGATATTCAACGGGCTGAGAATACCGAGAATGAAACCGTATCAGATCAGGACATTGCTGAAAATTCACCAATTGCCAAGACAGTTAATCTGCTACTTGAGTCAGCTATTAAATCGCATGCTAGCGATGTACACATTGAACCTCGTGAATCATTCGTACAAATACGCTACAGAATTGATGGTATCCTAAAAGAAGTAAATAGATTACCTCCAAATGTATTGAATGCTCTTATCAGTCGTGTCAAAATTCTTAGTAATCTTAAAATTGACGAACGTCGTGTCCCTCAGGATGGACGATTTAAAATAAAAGTCGCTGGAAAACAATACGCTCTTCGTGTTAGTTCATTGCCGGTTGCAGATGGTGAAAAGATTGTTATGCGTATTTTAGATGAATCCAATCAGGCAGTATCTTTAGAATCATTAGGCTATTGGGGCCAACCATTAAAATCCATAACTGCAGCATTGACAGAAGCAAACGGAATGATACTAATTACGGGACCCACCGGTAGTGGTAAATCAACAAGTTTATTTAGCATTCTAACAATTCTAAATACTCCTAGTGTAAATATATCGACGGTCGAAGACCCAGTTGAATATAAAATACCCGGCGTTAATCAAACTCAAACCAATACAAAGGCTGGAATGACATTTGCCAACGGCCTAAGAGCACTTTTGCGTCAGGACCCAAATATTATTATGATTGGCGAGATTCGAGATAGTGAAACTGCAGATCTTGGTGTCCAAGCAGCTTTAACGGGTCACCTGGTATTCACTACTTTGCACACTAATGATGCTGCTACATGTTTGCCACGTCTACTTGACATGGGAATTGAGCCTTTTCTTATTGCCAGCACGGTAAGGGTTGTTATTGGTCAAAGGCTAGTACGTAAGCTTAACCATGAAACCAGACAAAGTTATCAACCAACCGAAGCTGAAAAGCAATTGATTATCGGCATGTTCGGACTAAAAGCGAATCAAAACTTTAGTTATATTCACGAACTAGAGAAAAAGGCTGCAGCCGAAGGTGTCGGTGGCGACACACCACTAGGTACAAATGAAAATGGTATAATTAATTTGTGGCGCGCCGACCCAAATGATAATGACGAAGGCTCTTTGGGTGGTTATAGAGGAAGGGTTGGCATATATGAAGTTTTAAATAATTCTGTAGCTGTCCAAAAACTAATTGTAGCTAACGCGACTAGCAATGTAATCCAAAACCAAGCAATTGATGAAGGAATGTTAAAAATGCAGATTGATGGGCTAATTAAAGCTATCCGAGGCGAAACAACCCTCGAAGAAGTAATAAGGGTAACGAAAGAATAATTATGGCAACTTTTTCCTATATAGCAGTTGATAACGCCGGTAAGGTGCTTAAAGGCAATTTTGATCAGTTAGATCGCGCTAATGCTATAGATGCGCTTATAAAACAAGGCTTCAAGCCCGTTAGTTTAAAAAAAACCAAGGAAAAAACGGAAAGTCAAAGTATCGGTTTAAAGAATATTTTGGGCGGAAATAAAGTAAAGCCAGATCAATTGGTTATGTTCACACGCCAACTGAGTGCGATGATTGGAGCAGGTGTACCATTACTACGCGCTCTGACGGCTCTATCAACCCACCTTGCCGACAGTCCAGCTCTTAGAAAAATATTAGAAGGTATAATTCAAGAAATTGAATCAGGTTCGACGTTTGGTGATGCTTTGGCAAAATATCCTAACACATTTAATGACATATACGTGAACATGGTTCGAGCTGGCGAAGCAGCCGGAATTCTTGAAGAAATACTTCAGCGTCTTGCCCTACAACAAGAAAAAAGTATGTCCATGCGTAAAAAAATTAAGGCTTCAATGGCGTACCCAATAGTGTTACTATCTATTACGGTGCTGGCTTTTTTTGGTCTTATGATTTTTATCATCCCACAAATTGGCAAAATTTTGACAGACCTTGGTGGGGCTGATGCAAAATTGCCGACCCTGACTTTGGTTATGTTAGGTATCAGCTCATTTATCACTAAATATTGGTACATAGTATTTGCGGTACTTGGTGCCAGCGTTTATGCTTTCATGCGCTATATAAAAACCAAGAAAGGAAAATATCAATTCCATTATATATTATTAAAAACACCAATTATCAAAAAAATCATCATGAAAGTCGCGGTCGCCCACTTTGCTCGTACCTTTTCAGCACTGATAGAAGCTGGGGTCGCAGTTCTTGAGGCACTAACTGTTACGTCTAGAGCTGTGGGCAATGCTATATTCGAAGAGGCTTTGGTAAAAGCAGAGGAAGAGGTAAAAAATGGCAAGACACTATCATCTGTTATGGAAGCCAATACATTGTTCCCGCCAATTATTGCACAAATGCTTTTAGTTGGTGAAGAAACTGGACAAACTGATAAAGTACTGGTAAAAGTGGCCGATTTTTACGAAGAAGAAGTCGACTCAGCCATCGCCTCAATCAGTTCAATTATTGAACCAGCTATGATTGTAGTCATGGGATCCATGGTGGGGTTAATAGCAGCCAGCGTTATGCTACCAATAGCTAGCCTTTCGCAGAATATTAAATAAACATATACACCCTTAATAAGCTCATGCTATAATATCCTTAGAATTCAACAGTGGGCATTATGACAAGATTATTTTATACAGATAAACCAATTATAGGTCTTGATATCAGTAATACTGGTATTAAAGTTATGGCTATAGATATAAAAAAATGGCTTGTGCTTGGGTATGGGTCAATCGACTTAGAACCAAATAAAGTTAAAAAATCACTCGAAGGCGATAGCACATACCTTGCAGATAATATACAATTGCTGATCAAAGAAAGGTTAATCGGTTCTCTTCCTAGCAAACATGTTGCACTTAGCATTCCAACAGACCGCAGTTACTCTAGAACTTTTAGTCTACCAGCAAGTGTAAAGAATAAGCTAAAAGACGCTGTCGACCTTGAAGTTGATCAGTACGTCCCAGTTCCGGCATCAATGCTTTACATTGATTACCAGATCATCGAACGTAATAAAAAAGAGCTAACGATTCTTATGAGTGCAGTTCCACGCATGATAGTAGATAAATGTGTTGCGGCTGCCGAAAGTGCTGGTTTGCTTGTTAGTCTAGTCGAGCCTGGGATGAATGCTGTCACTCGTCTTATCACTTACACAGAGGATGGACAACTCCCAAGCGTTGTCGTAGATATTGGTCCGGCTAGTACTGATATCGCCATTATAGACAATGGCTCAATACGCGTTACTGCTGGTTTAGAAATAGGTGGCAACACATTAACACTCGATATCGCCCGAAAATTAGGAATTACCCTAGAAAATGCGCATCAGTTAAAAGTACTAAATGGGCTCAGTGCTGGACCTCGTCAAGAAAAAATTAGGAATTCGATTGAACCCAGTCTTAAAAAAATTGCTGCTGAAGTTCAAAAAGTTATGCGTTATTATAATGAACGCATTAGCGACGATCGCAAATTAGAGCAATTACTTGTTGTTGGAAGTGGTAGTAATATGCCTGGTATCGGTGACTTTTTTACAAATGAGCTTACGATGCCCGCTCGTGTAGCGAGTCCTTGGCAAAAGCTCGATTTTGGCAAACTACCTGAACCAGCAAGACAATTTCGTCCAAGATATATAACAGTCGCTGGTCTATCAAGTGTTAAACCACGGAGCATATGGAAATGATTAATTTATTACCATATGAAACAAAAAAACAAACTTCAGCTGCTAGGATGAATGTCATACTGCTAAGATATATTTTCATTTTATTTATTTCAGCAGCATTTTTAGCAATATCCATTGCAGTAATATATTTATTCATAAGAGATGAAAATGGAACTTCTACAAGCGTAGCAAACGGTCAGACCTCTAACTCATCTGTCCAAAAACAAGCTGATACATTACGTACAGACCTTGCCACAGCAAAAAGCATATTAGATGATCAAGTTGCCTACAGCAACGTAATTACTGGGATAGCTGCTGCATTACCGGCAGGCACTATATTAGATTCATTATCACTGAGCGAAGGTTCATTTGGGACAACTACTAACCTAAAGATTCTTTCTCGTACAGCTGATAATGAAACAAAAATAAAAGAAAATTTTAAAAATTCTACATTGTTTTCGAATTACAAGCTCTTATCATCAACACCAAATAATGACAACTCTTCTGGATATCCATATACTATTAATATCAGCATAACTATAAATAAAGGTGTGGCTCAATGAAAAAAATCCAACTACAAGCCAGTAGCCTAAATATTCTAGTGACTATAGTTTTATTTTTAGTTGCAGGAACAATAATTGGAGGATTCTACTATTCACAAAACTGGTTAAATAATCTTGCCACCACAAACAACGTTAGCCCTTCGGGACCAACAACTGGTTCTTCTGGCGCAATAGACCTAAGCAAGCTTCAAATTGACATTACTAATCAAAAAGTCGCATCTGAAAAAGCAATTGCTATGGTAGTTTCAAGATCAGATTATCAATCGTTAGTTCAACAGGATATAAGGAAATATGAATCTGAAACAGGTGTTAAAGTAAAAGATTTCAGCGCAGCCCAACAACCTACAACAACTTCGACAAAGCCACTACTGAGTGGCATACAGCCAGGTTTTATTAAAATAACATTATTAAACCCAGTAACATATACAAATTTAATTAAATTTATTAAGGCTATAGAGACAAATATTCCGAAAATCAAAATTACTGGCATAAGCTTAAGCCGTGCTGATGGAAATAGTAGCTCAATAAATGTTGAGCCAATAATATTAGAAGTGTATACAAGGTAGTTCGATATGAAAGACATCAAAGATATTTCAATAACTTACCCACTAAAAGAACTTGGAAAATTATTCTACAGGTATAATTTAGTCATATTTATAGTTTTGGTCACAGGTGGATTAATTTATTCTATAATAATTTTGAATAATATCGTTACACAACCAAACGATGACTCCCTCCCAAATACTGGCCGTAGTTCGAGTTTAAGCCCCTATATATCATCTTTCGATCAATCAACAATCAATAGATTGCAAAAACTTGAGACCAGTGCAAACAATACTAATTATCAAACTTTACCATCTGGCAGGATTAATCCTTTTTCAGAATAGTTGGATACAAACCAAAAAACGCTTATACTAGTATTATGCTTTTACTTGGATCTAGACTAATCGGTATCCCCGTGATGGGGCTTCAAACTGGTGTGCGGCTGGCCACAGCTAAAGCCCCAATAATTGACCCAAGCAATTTAAAAATTGTTGCCTACGAAGTCGAAGGCCCATTTTTATCTGAAAGGCCTTCATTTATCCGCATTGCTGACGTGCGCGAGTTAAGTGACGTTGGCATGATTATTGATAGCAACGATGAGTTTATTGGTATAAATGATGTTATCGCAATAGAAAAAATCTATAAAATTGGCTTTAAATTAATTGGCTTGCCGGTAATAGATGAGTCCAAACACAAACTTGGAAAAGTTAGCGACTACAGTTTGGATATTGGTAATTTCACAATCATCCAATTAAATGTTAGGCGCGGTGTTTTAAGAAGTTTGTCAGATACTGAAATATTAGTTCATCGATCACAAATAATAGAGATTAATAATGAGAAAATTATCGTTAGAACAACTGCCAAAAAACTTGAATCAATTGCAAAAACAAAATCTAGTAATCTTTCATATATGAACCCTTTTAGATCAACTGCGCCTCAGGTTAAAAATAATAATCAATAAGAACGTAAAATGCTATTTATTGTTTTCGTCCAGTGCTTGTTTTATTTCGTTATATTCAAATCCCTGACGGGCTAAATATGCTATCAATTTTTTTTCATCAGGATAATGAGAAAGCTTTTTTGTAATAATTTTCTGTATCTCTTCACTATCACTTCGCTGAGCTTCAATTAATGTATCCTCAATAATTGTTTTTGATACTCCTTTTTCTCGAAGTTCTGCCATTAATTTTCGACTACTTATCCCTTTATTCAGTGACCTGTTTTCTATCCAAAAGCTGGCGAACTTTTGATCGTTGACATAGCCTTTTTCAACCAATCTTTCGAAAACACGAACAGTAATCTCAGATGAAACGCCTGGTTTTAACTCACCCGTTTTGTCACGTTTAGATCTGGTTTTACGATACAAATAATTCTGAACTTCACGCGCGCTATGAGGACGCATCAAACAATATTCTAATGCACGGCCGTAAATTTTGCCAAACATACTTTCTTGTTCCAGAGTCACTAAATCAGTTTCAGCATATTCAATACCGACTTTGATGCCTAGCTCTACTAGTTGATAAGTGTCTAGGCTAAATCTATATCTGCCATCAATTGATATATTAACGCGATTATTATTACGTTTTTGTGTTGTGATAGAGGTAATTTTCATAATTTTAATCTAAACAAATTTGCAAAAGTTCGGGAAATTCTCTTGTTTTCATGCTCCCAAATGTGAAATGACCATAATTGATGAATTTATGATATTTTAGGTTTGTGACTAATTTACGCAAATTTTCTAATGATAATTGTACAGTCTTAAGATCATTTGTTGAATAAATAACATCTATTCCTTTTTTCACTTGAGCAGAGATATCTTGTCGAGGCGGAAAGTCGAACATTTTAGGATATTCACCCTCAACGTCCAACCATGGGGCAACTAAAACTACCTTACTAACTCTTTTTTCAGGATTTTCACTTAACCAACGAATTAAAAATCCCCCGCCACAGCTATGGCCAACAAGTAGCGTATTCTCGTCAGCGCACAGCTTTTCAAATTCTTTTTCCCAGGCAACATAGTCAGGCGCAAACGGAAAAGGCATTTCAGGCGTTTGAGTTAGAATATCACGTTGACATAACTGTTGTTGCAGCCACGGTATCCAATGTGAATTGCTCTGGCTATCCGCATTAGTGGAGTCGTAGTAATATTGTTTTGATGGCATGCCATGCAAAATAATTGCACGATCCATTTCTATTCAGTCTCTTCGGCAACTTTGGCTCGAACCTTGGCATCAATTTCGGCTAAAATTTTAGGATTATCTTTTAGAAATTGTTTGCTCGCCTCACGCCCTTGTCCAATTTTTTCATCACCATAATCGAACCACGCACCAGATTTTCCTACAATTTCATGTTGAACTGCCAGGTCTAATACATCGCCATATCGACTAATTCCTTCGTTATACATAATATCAAACTCGGCAATACGAAATGGCGGAGCAATCTTGTTCTTTACGACTTTAACTTTTGTACGATTGCCAATAATCTCTTCGCCCGATTTTATTTGTCCAATCCGACGAATATCAAGTCTGACTGAGGCATAAAACTTCAAGGCATTACCACCAGTTGTTGTTTCGGGGTTCCCAAACATTACTCCAATTTTCATTCGAATTTGATTAATAAACAATACAGTCGTACGACTTTTACTGATGATACCAGTTAATTTACGCAATGCCTGACTCATCAACCTTGCCTGAAGGCCCATATGGCTATCACCCATATCGCCATCTATTTCAGCTTGTGGCACTAATGCCGCGACTGAATCAACTACAACTATATCAACTGCATTAGAGCGAACAAGTGTTTCTGCAATCTCTAACGCCTGCTCACCGTTGTCTGGTTGTGAAACCAACAGATTATCAGTATCAACGCCTAACTTGCGCGCATAAGCTGGATCAAGGGCATGCTCGGCATCAATAAACGCCGCCGTGCCACCTTTTTTTTGGATCTCGGCAATGGCATGTAGTGCCAGTGTAGTTTTACCCGATGATTCTGGTCCGTAGATTTCAAGTACTCGTCCCTTAGGATAGCCTCCACCAAGTGCTAAATCAAGTGACAATGAGCCACTACTGAATAACTCAACGTCAACAGTTTTTGTATCGCCAAGTCTACGAATCGCTCCATCGCCAAATTGTTTATTTATTTGATCCTGTGCTAGCCCTAAAGCCTTTAATTTACCTTCAGTCGCCGTAGGTTTTACGCCCAATTCTGCCTTTTCAGCCTTTTTTGCTGTCATAATTCTCCCTCTCTTTTAATCTGTATTAATTATACGTTGATAATCGAAAAATTGCTAGACTTTACTTAGTTTCTGCTTAGATTGCCCTTTTGCAACCAACACCTCAACGATATAATCAATTCAACACAATTCGGCAGATGACGATTTTGTTTATTTCGAGTATAATATACCAAGAATGAAAAAAAAGACTAACGGATTCACAGTTATAGAACTATTGTTTATTGTTGTACTACTTGGCGCAGCTAGTATACTGTTTTTTGTTCAAAAAAATAGTATAGAAGTTTCATCCCAAGATAACGCTAAAAAAACTGCAATTAATGCAATGTATTATGGCCTAGAAGAAGTCTTTTATCCTGCAAATAAATATTATCCACAATCTATAAGCAGTGACAATTTAAAATCAGTTGACCCAGCCTTATTCACTGATCCAAATGGAGTTAAACTTGGAACTGCTGGTAGTGCCTACACATACACCCCGACAAATTGTTCAGAAAATATGTGTAAAAGTTATACATTAAAAACGACTTTAACAAATGAAGCCAACTTCACTAAGACAAATAAAAATAAATAAGACATACTTCAGAATAATCATGGGCTAAGACTGTGGTTTTTTTGCGATCAGTCTAGTCATTATCTTTATCAGGTTGATCATTTTTAAATGCCTTGATAGCATTTGTTATTGTTGCAATGCACTGTTTTGGATTGGCTGCGTAAGAGAACCTATAAGTTGTCTCTTCGCCCTGAATACTAAGTCTAATCGAACCATAGTTAAAAAACTGTTGCATTATGCCATTTTGAGTGTAGCTTGCATCTTCGATGTCAATTAAACTAACCGTCTGCTCATTTTTTGAAAAAAGGCCTGTTTGAATTTTTTGAATGACACTTTCGTTTGTTAAAAAGAATTTATTGTTAGAATAAATATAATAAGCTACATATGTCACAAATACCACAATAGCAATAAACACTATTGCAGGTATCTTAATCATAAATAAACTTGAATTTTCGAATAACTTGATTGAGCCTGCAATTGAATCACTATTTGCCATGACGATAGAAGAAACAAATACAAGAAAAATACCAATTAAAAATGGCATGAATAAACCGATTGGATGCCGATTTACGGCATTAATAACATACTCGTTATCACTTAAATTCAGATCCGAATACATTTGAGATGAGCGGTCATGTTTTAACTTCGTTTCTTGACTGATAATTGGTTTTTCTGGTTCAGTCGAATCTGCCACTTTAAAAGCATCTATGGGATTATTGGCATTGGCTGATTCTGCCGACTGTTGAGGATGCAAATAAAGTGGTTGGCCCTTGGTATCATAAGCTACTGGCTCGTCTGGTGATGGTTTTTCATTTGGATCCATAGTCAAATTATACCAATTTCTGTTGGCCATCAGCCTTTTCATGTTTTTTACCGACGTGTTTGTATGCTTTTGCGGTCACACGACGTCCTCGCGGAGTTCGCTCTATAAAACCAATCTGCAACAAATAAGGTTCATAGAAATCCTCGATAGTCGTTGCTTCATCGCCAGTCAATGCAGCTATGGTATTTAGCCCTACTGGATTAGTGCCGTAATTATCAATAATGCTAACAAGCAAGTTTCGATCGCCTGGGTCAAGTCCCAATTCATCAATTTCAAGTAATGCCAAAGCTGCTTTGGTTGTTGGAATATCAATAATACCATCACCGTTAACGTCGGCGTAATCGCGCACTCTTTTTAGTAATCGATTAGCAATTCGTGGTGTCAACCGCGCGCGCTCGGATAAAATAACAGCCGCTTCAGGTTTTATCTTGCTTGCCAGAATTTTAGATGCTCGTTCAATGATTCTAGCGATTTCGTCAGTCGAATAAAATTCCAGACGATGGATAATACCAAAACGATCCCGTAGTGGCGCTGTTAATGCCCCACTACGAGTTGTTGCGCCGATAACAGTAAATTTCGGTAAATCTAATCTGACACTACGTGCGCCTGGACCTTTGCCGATCATGATATCAAGTTTGAAATCTTCCATCGCACTATATAAAACTTCTTCGACAGATCGCCCTAATCGATGTATCTCGTCAATAAATAACACATCACCGTCAGATAGATTAGTCAAAATACTGGCTAAATCACCGGCACGCTCTATCGCCGAACCAGCTGTAACACGAATATTAGCCCCCATCTCATTGGCAATGACTGTTGCCATAGTAGTTTTGCCTAAACCTGGAGGACCAAATAACAGGACATGGTCGATCGGTTCATGGCGTTTTTTGGCCGCATCTATTGCAAGTTTCAAATTGCTCTTTAACCTATCTTGACCAACGTAATCTTTGAATGTTTTTGGACGTAATGTAACTTCTATTTTTTGTTCAGCAATATCATCCGTGTGAACACCTGCGTCAATTATTCTTTCAATAGCCATTATAATTTATTCCTCAAGGCTTGTGTTACACGTTCAGAGGTAGACAACTCAGTCGAAATGCCCTCTAGCGCCCTGGTAGCATCATTTAAATTGTAGCCCAGCGCCATCAATGCCTCCACCGCTTCGTCATTGCCAGGCACATAATTTGACAATCCAATACTATTTACGTCAGTTCGGATAGCATGACCAACTTTATCAGATAAATCAACTACTACACGTTCAGCCGTTTTTTTACCTATGCCTGAGGCTCGAGTAATAAATACCGAGTCACCGCTTGCGATGGCATTACGAACAGTTTCGCTATCACCTAACGATAAAATTGCTAATGCTGCTTTGGGGCCAATTCCTTGTACTGTGATCAACAACTCAAATAACTTTTTTGCAATCAAACTTGAAAAGCCAAATAATTCCTGGGATTGTTCACGAACATGATGATACGTATAATATTTAACACTTGAATCAAGTACTGCGACGTCAAAATCTCCAGCCGCTAGTTGTATCTCATAACCAATGCCATGAACATCAACAATAACAGATGATCCGAACTTTTCAACTATTACTCCAGAAACGTGTGCAATCATATATTTTATTATACTCGAGTCATCAGATAATGGGTAATTGCAGCAGCCAATGCATCGGCACAGTCGTCTGGTTTGGGAATTTTGGTAAGCCCAAGTTGAATTTTGACCATTTCTTGAACTTGTTTTTTGTCGGCTTTGCCATAGCCAGTAACAGTTTGTTTAATCTGCAACGGAGTATATTCTGCAATTGGCAATCCCCCTTTACGACCCGCTAACATTGCTACGCCTCTGGCATGCGAAACACTCATGGCAGTCGTAACATTTTGTGAAAAGAAAAGTTTTTCAATCGACATAACATCTGGCTTTGTTCCGTTAATAATTTCAGTTAAACTATCAAATATATCTTCTAGACGAACATCCAGTGGCGTATGAGCTGGTGTTTTAACCACACCAGCATCAATTATTTTCATTTTGTCACCAACAACTTCAATAACACCAAAACCTAATATCCCTGTGCCTGGGTCAATACCGATAATCTTCATACCCCCATTATAACTTGAATCTAAGTCTAGAATGAATAATTTATCAATCTCGAATGACTTTAATTTGAATTTTTCTAAATAAACTTTTTATTTCTTGACGCCATTCCCAAATACCATAAATAATTGCCACTAATAAAACTGCTGCCAGTGACCACCAAATAATATAATTACCAGTAGACTCATTTTTTTGTTCGGGTTTATATTCAGCCGTTGGTATAGCACCTGCAACATTCTTGCAACGATTTGTAGCAGGATTTCTTTCTTGACCAGCTTTACATGGTGCCAAATCACTGGCACCCAGTACGGCTGTAATCGAGCGGCAACGATTCGTAGCTGGGTTACGTTCTTGGCCTTCATCACACGCTGCAAGTGCAGCTGAATCAGATGCTATGCTACGACATCGATTGGTCTCTTCACTTCTATATTGACCATCCTTACATGGCGTGAGTATTGAGCTAGATGTTGCGATAAGCCTACACCGATTTGTATCAGGACTTCGGTATTGATTAGCGGCGCATGGAGCCAAATTACTAGTTATCGTTAAATCACTGCTAATTTCAACTAATGCTACAACATTGACAGTCCCTGGCGTTGGTTGATTAGTATATTGCCAAACATCATTAATCAATGCCCAAGCCATACCTTCGTTTGGATTTATATATACTGGAGTTTCATCAATCAATGTCCCATCAACAGAACTCAAATTTACACTACTGGTCGTATTTAAAAGTGTAAATTTAATATCATTATTTGAAAACTTTAAATACTGGCCTGCCCCAATATGTGAATTAATGGGAAAAGTAAATTTATCTTTATTGGCTCCAACATACAAAACATAATTTGTTAAATCAACAGCACTGTTGTCTGGATTATATATTTCTATAAATTCATTGCCTTCATCAATCCCGACTGGATTTGGCAATAACTCTGTAATTTTTAATGGCAATAAATCAAGTATACAATTACTCTCGTTTCCCCTTTTGTAGCCAGCTGGGATTACTGTCTGGACATCTGATAAATTAGGACATTCATCGTGCATCGTACAGCCACCAAAACCATCAATTTCCATCCCATTAGGTAAAATTTCCTGCAATCCATCAATATTATTGCATACATCGATTGCCTCATATATCGCGCCATACTGGTATGCCGTTCGCAATGTCGATACCATAAAATCAGCCTCATTATTGTCGCTGTCAATCAACATATCCGACAAAATATCACGTCTGCGTTCAATCACTTTTGTTGAGTCCAGAAGTTTTGGTTTAAACTCTGCATTTATTGCAGCACCCCACCCGACTCTATCAATTTCATTTCCAATATTATCTATTAGATAAACATGACCACTAGTGCCAGACCCGAGTCCTTCTGTTATGATGGCATCAGCCAATAACCCTGTCTGAGTTGATGCCATTAGCGCAAACGAATGTGGGTTAATTAGCAAATGCATTGATAAGTTTGAATTTACGAAACAACCGAGGTTAGTGTAAGGTGACGTATTATTAGGACTACTGTATTTGAGGCACCAATTAGTAATATCTACAGAATAATTTGAATTATTATATAACTCTACTAACCGACTTGAGCTTGAATTACCGACCTTGATTTGGCTAATGACAATGTTAGAGCTGATTGCATATGTCTGCTGCGAAATTATAACTGAAATTACTATGGAACAAAAAAATGATGCAGTAACATACAGCCTATACATAGTTTAATAATATGTTAGTTTTAAGTTAATTACAAGTTTTTATATTATAATGACAGATCTGCAGTGATATCAGCATTACTGTGGATGTTAACTACGTCATCTAAATCATCTAGAGTATCAAATAGTTTAATGATTTTCCTGGCAGCTTCGGGATCATCAATTTCAACTAATATGTTCGGGACATACTGTAATTCTGCAGTTGTCACGTTTAAGCCAGTGACAATTATTGCCGACCTTACTTTAGCCAGATTTTTTAGCTCCGTGTAAACTGTCAGTTCGCCATCTTCTTCAATGGCATCTTCGGCGCCAGCATCAAGAACTGCCAGCAAGGCATCTTCATTTGTTTCAGCAACCCTGATAACTCCCTTGTGTGTAAATTGAAACATAACACTTCCAGCATCAGCAATCCGTCCACCATTTTTCGTCAGCACATTTTTCACTTCGGGAAATGTTCGATTTTTGTTATCAGTTGCCGTTTCGATAATTATCCCAATACCACCTGGTCCTATACCTTCATAGGTTGTTTCTTCTAAAACGGTAGCATTTTTATCAGCCGCCCGATCAATTGCCCGTTGAATATTAACAGCTGGCATATTAGCTTGTTTGGCTTTTTCAATCGCCATTGCCAGATTGGAATTCATATTCGGGTCTGTGCCTACACGCGCGGCAATTGCAATCATATTACCGATTTTCGTAAAGACAGCTCCACGTTTGGCATCTTTGGCACCTTTTTCGCGCTTAATAGTTGACCATTTGCTATGTCCAGACATAATAAAACTCCAGTATTTATACCTATTTATTCAAGTATAACAGATTACTCAACCAAATTGGTATCACGTAGATTGTATTTTGTAACACGCCACATATATAAACATGCCCCAATAATAACTACATAACAAATTGTCACTCCCAACCAAGACAGATTAACGGTACTAGTCACCCATGGTAAACCCGCAAGATATTCGGTTACTTTTACGCTATACCCCAATAACCAAGTTGCTGGCAAAGCAATAAATATCGCCGTTGGTAAGATCAAACTGCCGACGCCCGCTATAAATGTAAGTAACATTGCCAATGGCACAAAAGGTAAAACTAAAAGATTTGAAATAATTGCAACATTTGATAGCTGACCAAATGATACGATAATAATTGGTGCTGTAACAATTTGAGCGGATACAGTTTCACCTAAAATCTGACCAATTGTTCCGGGTTTTTTATCCCCAAAAAAATAACGTTGTGATAATGGAGCTATTATCATGACCCCAGCAAAAGCAGCAAATGATAATTGCCAACCTAAATCTCCCCATGCATAACTTGGATCTATTAAAACGGTCACAGCAATCGCGACAGACAGCAGAATAAGCGGATGAAACTTGCGCCCATAGTACCATGCTGCCAAGCTTAAACTCGTAATCAAACCAGCCCTAGACATACTTGGACTTACACCTGCAATAGCCATAAATATAATAATCATAGATACAGCAGCCAAAGCCGATGCGTATTTCGATATCTTGATAAATAATCGTCTGGTCAAGCGAACTAATACTGTTAAATTATAGCCACTTGCAACAATAATGTGAGTTAGTCCAGCGAGTTTTAGAGCGTCAGATAAATCTATTGGCAATGAGCGACGTTGACCGACTAAATAACCAATTCCCAAACTTGCCTCTGGCTCTGGGATTACACGTCGGATAGCATCAGCAAACCAATCACGGACAGCCCTGGCAACATCACCCGGTTTCGGGTGAGTTATCTTATTGACAACTGCAAGGTACATAACACCAGAAAAATTTCCAAAACCTTTTGCTAAATTACCACTAATGGTTAATTTATCTCCCCTTTTTATGTCTGCTTCTGTCGCAGTTATCCACAGTGAACCTGAAAGTGACTTTTTGCCCATTTTTATATTATTCAGTCTGATAACTATTTGATTTGCTGATCCGATATCAATATCATCTTTGACCGAACCTTCGATTGTTATTACCTTCCCATACAAAGAATTATACTGAGACAGTTCATTTTGAGAGATAGAGCCCCGCCATAATCCAAATAAAAAACCTCCTATTATAAGTAACGGAATGAGGTAAATATATTTTCGCCAAAAAACTATTAAAATGATTACAATTGAAATTATCAAACAAGCAATCGATGATGCAAATAAAAAATAATTAAATTTCGCCAAAAAAATTCCAATAAATATACCAATACAGCAAACTGCAATCAGCCAAGAAATATGGATTTTGCGTTTTAGCATCCACAAGTTCATTGTTTTAGTATAGCAGAAACTTAGATTTTGCTTAGATAATGCAGTGAGACTATCGCTCCACTTTGTTCCGCTCCTCCGTTTGCTCTTAAAAATATGTAAACACATTTTTAGTTCGCTGCACTACGCGACCTCACGACTATTTTATTTTGTTTTACAAAATAAAAGTCGTGAACTCAAGGCTAAATGGATACGTTCAAATTAAATAGCCTATCACGAGGATAGGATATTTAATTTGGAGGGACCAGTGAGACTTGAACTCACGACACCCTGCTTAAAAGGCAGGTGCTCTAACCAGCTGAGCTATGGTCCCATATGTTTTTAAAGCACCTGAAAAATATATCATTAATAGGGGTAGTTTGTCAATGTTTATGATGTTTAATCGGAAAATGAGCAGGTTTTGTCAAAAATAAATCGATAATTGCCAGTAAAACGCCAACACCAATTATCATTGACTTGTTATTGACAAGCCAACTAAACACATTTGCACCCAAACCTTGTGGCATCAATACATGAGAAAGGGGTTCTATCAAAAAAGCTAACGCCAGCAATGTGAATAAACCTGCTCCAACAACTCTTCCGATTAATGTTTTATAGGTGTTACCATGGAATAATAAAACGCCAGCTGGTAGAAGGATAATCACAGACGCTACAACTGCTGTAGATAGTTGTCCGGTTGGAATGCCAAATAAACTAGCGACTAACCCCGCGTCATATCCCCAAATGACACTCAGAATTGAACCTGCCGCCAAGGCAAGACCTAGCAAGCCAAATCGCCTTTTGGTGATAAAAGCTGCTAAAAACAATGCGATAGAAATGACTAAACAAATTATTATAACTTCCATACTATCAATTTTTATTTCCTAACTATAGAAATAACAGTTGTATTTTTGAATACCATAAGCATAGTATAACAGAGTGTATTCGATTACGCGCCAACTTTATCTTTTCTGTTGCGACGTTTAGCATTTAACTCAACGTATTCAATTACTGCCAAGGCAACATTTCGCCCAGTTACTTTTTCTACACCAAATCCTGGGCTAGAATTAACCTCCAAGACAAGTGGGCCTCGATTGCTTCGCAATAAATCGACACCAGCAATATTTAGCCCCATAGCCTTAGCGGCCTTTACGACAGCTTTTTTCTCTTCGTCAGTTAATTTGACGATTGTTCCTTCACCACCTTTATGCAAATTTGATCGAAAGTCATCATCTAGGCTTTGACGTTTCATGCTAGCAACCACGCGACTGCCAACAACAAAAGCACGAATATCAGTTCCGGCCGATTCTTCAATAAATTCTTGCAATAAGATATTTGTACCGTCATCATTTGTAAGATAAAATGCTTGTAAAACGGATTTAGCGGCCTTTTTAGTCTCGGCTAGGACTACACCGTTGCCATGTGTACCACGTGCTAGTTTAATGACCACAGGCGTACCCCCGACTTGATCAAGCAAATCATCAATATCAGTGGTATTTCGCGAGACCACAGTTTTTGGAATACCAATACCCGATTTAGCCAAAAGTTGCATACTACGTAATTTATCGCGTGAACGACTAATCGCTATTGAGCTTGACACTGTATAGCAGCCTTGCATCTCGAGCTGACGGACAATGGCTGTACCATATCTGGTCATATTTGAGGCAATTCGAGGAATAATAGCATCGAATACCCCCAAGTCTTTCCCCTTGTAGCTAACGGTTGGATTATTCTGCTCGATAGAAGCATAGCACTCTTTATATTTGATAACGGAAACTTCGTGACCACGCAAAATTGCCTCTTCTTTGAGGCGTTTGGTGGAATAGTTGCCTGGACCATTTGATAAAATTGCTATTTTCATATTTTTCTTTCTCCGTCAGTATCTAAATCTTGATTAATTCTTACATCGACAAGAATGTTATTTTCTCTTAAAAACCGCCTGCCTATTAATATTTCAAAGTTCATGTCCGATCTATTAGTTAACCCGATGCGTGTGTGATAGACATTACCATTTATAACAATATCTGTATCAAATTGATAGCGCTTCGCACGATGACCACTTGAACTACGTACGTGAACCGTGTAGTAATCAGTCAGTTCCATCGTATTTGTATGATTTTCTGATGGCGTAAATCGTAAAACTTTTTTACCGTCAGATTTTCTAAAAAACTCTCTTATTTTTGAACAATGTAAAGCACCCGAATAAGCTCCGGTATCTATTTTTGCAAGCACGTTTTTAATACCAAGCTCTGGTATACTAACGTGTTCAAAAATGCCAAAAATTTCCTCTTTATTATTCATATCCATTATCCTTATAAAACTGGCTTATTTTATAACTTTTTTCTTTATTAGTCAATGGTAGGATTAGAATATGCTGCGTTTTTTATTGTCTTCAAATTCTTCTAAAAGTTCACGTTGTTTTCTGGAAAGTTTAGTCGGTATATCGACAACGACACTGACAATATGCGGGCCACGCTTGTCACTGCGCAGATTCGGAACGCCATGATTTGATAGTTTAAAATCAGTGCCTGATTGAGTGCCAGATGGTATTTTCATCCTTATTTTACCATCAACTGTTTCGACTTCAATTTCTGTTCCTAAAGTAGCATCTACCATACCGATATGCTGTTCTGACAAGATGATATTTCCTTCACGCGTGAAGTGTTTATGGGCTTTGACTCGGATATGAATGAATAGATCACCTTTTTGACCATTCCCAATTGCTTCTCCATGCTCGCGCAGACGGATTGTAGCTCCATCATCAATACCAGCTGGTACCTTTAGGTTAATAGTGCGTTTGCGTCGCTCTACGCCTTTGCCACGACAGACTGTACAAATTTTTTCTGGAACCTTTCCACGACCGCCACAAGTATCACAAGTTACCGTCTGCTGGATTGGACCAAAAATCGTGTTCATTGCTCGATTTATTTGACCAGCACCCTTACAGGTCGGACAGGTTTTAAAATCATAACCAGGCTCGACGGTTGTACCGTGACAGTGTGAACATTCATCATCCATTTCAAGTTGAATTTTTTCCTCTACACCAAAGACAGCTTCCTCGAATGATAACTGCAATGTTGCCTCAACGTCCTGGCCGCGTCTAGGGCCTTGGTTCCTCGTGTTATTGCCACCACCAAAAAATTGACCAAAAATATCACCTAAACCACCGTCTCCGAAATCAAAATTAATATTTTGGCCATTAAAACCACCAAAGCCACCAAATGGGTTACCGGTCGATGCACCACCACCATTATTGCCACCAACTCCGGCATGACCAAACTGATCATATCGCTGACGTTTTGAACTGTCTTTTAAGACTTCATAAGCTTCACCGGCCTCTTTAAACTTAGCCTCATCGCCACCATCTTTATCGGGATGATATTTAACAGCGGCCTTGCGATAGGCTTTTTTTATCTCGTCATCTGAGGCATTTTTGGTAATACCCAGAATTTCATAATAATCACGTTTAGTCATCTGTTACTATTGTATAAAATTAGCACTCTTATTGCAAGAGTGCTAAGTAACTCGACTTGTACAATATCATCAACCTCCAAACAATACCTAACTGGCTGCAAACAATTTTTCCTCTTTCAATTTATCCACAGGTACATTTCGTTCGGATAAAATCGTTTTCGCTCAACCATATAATATTTGTAAACCAATGATATTGTACAAGTCGAGTTATAAATCCATTGAAGATGCGGCCGGGTTTTACCCACGGCCGCGTCCTCACTACAATCTTCCTTAGATCACTTTTTGTTGTACGCCCTGAGGTAATCACCCCAGGATGTCAAAGTCAAAGCGACTGATGCACCGACGACAGCCCAGGTCACTTGTCCCCAAACGCCAGTGAATGGCATGAAGAGAAAAGCGATAGCCGTGCACTGTACAACCATCTTGACTTTCCCGCTATAGACGGTACCAATCACCCTACCGTGCTTCCGGACCCTCTTCAGCATCAGAAAGACCGAAATCTCCCTAGCGAAGATGATCACCGTCGGTATCCAAACCAACGGTTGAACAATGCTGAGAGCGACGAGAGTCGCCACAACCAGCACCTTGTCGACAATTGGATCAAGGGCCTTGCCTAGCAAGGTCACCATGTCCAGTCGACGAGCAAGATAGCCGTCGATCTTGTCGGTTGAGGCCACGAAGATGAACACGAGCATGGCAATCCAGTACAGCTTGTTTGGATTGACCAAGTACAGTATGGCGGCCACGGGGCTTAGTACCAGACGAGCCTCCGTGATAAGGTTGGGCAATCCAGCCCAATCTTTGCTAAACTCCGCCCGAAGCGTAGTCTTGGTCTCGTCCATAATAGCCTCCATGACTATCTCCCTTCCGGGTGGATTCAAAAAAATGAACAGGTTTGTAGTGAAGAACAACGCCACCTCACAGTAGCGTTAATAATAATTATACATATAAAACCATAAAATACAAATTTAGCTAGTATATTTTTAGAGCTACCTGGGACGGTAGCTCTTGAAAATATTGTTTTTTAGTTATTATTTTTCTTTTTTATCGTCGACAACTTCACCTTCGACAGGTTCATCCTTCGCCGAAGCTTCGGATGACGAGTCATCTTTGTCTTCTGACTTTTTATCATCGTCTTTGGATTCAGATGATTTTTCTGCTGAGGCTGCTTGATACATCTTGGTACCAATAGGCATAATGGCATCATTTAAAGCTTTGGCAGCCGCTTCTAACTCTTCTTTATCTTCGCTAGTTTGATGCTTTTTGGCTTCATCGACAGCGTCGTTAATGACTTTTTTATCGTCATCACTAATTTTGTCTTTGAATTCATCTGGCATCTTTTCGGCCGCATAAACTGCACCCTCTAGGCTATTACGTGAGTTAATCAGTTCACGTTTTTTCTTGTCTTCGTCGGCATGCATCTCGGCTTCTTTTTGAGCTTTTTCGATATCATCCTTGCTTAGGTTGCCACTGTTTGAAATGGTGATACTTTGTTCTTTGCCTGTGCCTTTATCTTTGGCGGTTACGTTCAATATGCCGTTGGCATCAATATTGAATGTGACTTCAATCTGAGGGACACCACGAGGTGCAGGCGCAATCCCATCTAGGCCAAAACGACCTAACGATTTATTGTCAGCTGCTAGTTCGCGTTCTCCCTGAGTTACATGAATTTCAACTTGAGATTGACCGTCAGCCGCTGTACTAAATATTTCAGATTTAGATGTTGGTACAGTTGTATTTCGTTCAATCAACTTTGTGGCAACACCACCCATAGTTTCAATACCCAGCGAAAGTGGTGTTACGTCCAACAAAAGTACATCTTTGACATCCCCCGCTAAGACTCCGCCTTGAATTGCCGCACCCATAGCTACTACTTCATCAGGGTTAACACCCTTTAGAGGGTCTTTGCCAAATAGCTGTTTTACTTTTTCAACTACTATCGGCATACGAGTCATGCCACCAACTAGAACAATCTCGTCGATATCCTTGGCTTTTAGGCCAGCATCTTTTAGGGCTTTATTGACAGGATCTGCTAGACGATCAATTAATTCTGATATTAACTCTTCTAGTTTTGAACGAGTTAATTTGTATTCAAAGTGTTTTGGACCGTCGGCATCAGCTGTTAGAAATGGTAAATTTATTTCAGTTTCTTTGGCAGTTGAAAGTTCTTTTTTGGCTTTTTCAGCCTCATCTTTTAGGCGTTGCATTGCAGCTTTGTCACCTTTAAGATCAATACCCTCATTATTTTTGAAAACATCCAAAAAGTGATTGACGATTCGGTTATCAAAGTCTTCACCGCCAAGGTGAGTATCACCGTTAGTAGATTTAACTTCAAAAACGCCATCGCCTAATTCCAGTACAGAAACATCAAATGTACCACCGCCCAGGTCGAAAACAACAATTTTTTCTTCCTTTTTGCTATCCAAGCCATAGGCTAGTGCTGCAGCAGTAGGTTCGTTAATAATTCGTTTTACTTCAAGTCCTGCAATCTTCCCGGCATCTTTGGTTGCTTGTCGCTGCGCATCGTTAAAGTAGGCCGGGACTGTAATGACGGCTTCGGTAACTTTTTCACCAAAGAAGCTTTCTGCATCAGCCTTTAATTTCGAAAGAATCATAGCCGAAACTTCCTCTGGTGTGTATTCTTTGTCGCCCATCTTGACTGCTACGCCATCGCCTTTTTTGACGATTTCGTATGGCATGATGTCATGGTCTTTTTGAATTTCTTTGTCACTAAATTTACGACCGATTAAACGTTTTACACCGTAAATAGTGTTTTTTGCGTTGGTTACACGTTGACGCTGTGCAATTTGGCCAACTAATCGTTCGCCTTTTTTGTTGATTGCAACTACGCTTGGCGTAGTTCGATTGCCTTCGGTGTTGGCAATGACATCTGATTTACCACCAGTCATATACGCAACTGCACTGTTAGTTGTTCCGAGGTCAATTCCAATAATTTTACTCATATTATTTATATCTCCTATTATTTATATACTTGTTATAATTTTAGCACTCTAACTGTTAGATTGCCAATATCCCAATTATAAGACAGTTGGCACTCACATGTCAAGAGTGCTAATAAAATTATTTCAATAAGATGTAGGAAGTTGAAGAAATATCCTTTTTTTGATATAATAATTGTGAATGCAAAGTTTAAAATCATTTTTTAAAGCAAGCCCGTTATTGGCGCTTTTTTTAACTATTTTTATAGACATGTTAGGTGTGGGTATTTTGATACCAGTTTTCCCTTTATTAATTCTACCAAATTCTCCTGATGTAATATTACCTGCAGGCTGGACAATATCACAAGGATTTATATTACTTGGCTGGCTAAGCGCAACTTACCCATTGGCTCAGTTTTTTTCGGCTCCAGTTTTAGGTCAGTTAGCTGATCGCTTCGGGCGCAAGAAAATACTAGCAATTTCTATTGCAGGCACAACTTTGGGATATATACTTTTTGCAATTGGAATTGCTACGCACAACATTCCATTGCTTTTCGCAGCACGATTGCTAGATGGCCTAACCGGTGGGAATCTATCTGTAGCACAGGCTGGTATCGCTGATATTAGTACCGCAAAAAATAGAGCCCGAAATTTTGGATTTATTGGTATGGCATTCGGTCTAGGTTTCATTTTAGGCCCATATATTGGTGGAAAATTAGCCGATCCTAATGTAATCAGTTGGTTCAATGCTCAAACTCCTTTTTACTTTACTGCACTGCTTTGTTTTATAAACGTAATTCTAATATTAACATTCTTACCAGAAACACTGAAAATTGCCAAGAAAGCTCGCATTGACATATCAAAACCCTTTAAAAATATAGCTACAGCCTTTTCAAGACCTGGAATCCGAAGCGTTATGCCCACAAGTTTTCTTTTTAATGCTGGATTTACATTCTTTACCACCTTTTTTGCTATCGTTTTAGCTCAAAAGTTTGGATTTAAACAAGGCAATACGGGTGATTATTTTGCATATGTCGGTTTGTGGATAGCCATAGTCCAGGGTGGTTTAACTGGTATAATTTCCAAAAAGTACAAAGATTATCAGGTGCTTCGGATAAGTATATTCGTTAGTGCCATTTCACTACTTGGATACTTTATCATTCCAGCCGGTGGATCCAGTTGGCTCTTTTTAGTACCGCCATTTATGGCACTAGGTAATGGATTGACTATGGCATTTAATACTTCCCTTATTAGTCGCATTAGCCCTCGTGAGATACAAGGCGAGTCATTGGGTATAAATTCAAGTGTGATGGCATTAGCCCAAGCATTCCCAGCCATAATCGCTGGATATGTTGCTACTGTTAATGATAACTTGCCAGTTTTTGTAGGCAGTGTGGTTATAGCACTTGCTGGAATAGCCTTTTGGATATTCTTTAAACCAGGACGCGACGATATATACGGCACTGAAGCTAAATAATTAATTATTTTATATATTGCTCTGTTCGGCGTGCCAGCTCGGTGGCTTCATCTGTCAGAATAACTAATATTGGTTTGCTAGAAAGATCTGCAATATTTGCTATTTCAACAGGCTCAAATGCATTTTCATTAGCGTTTGGACTTATCCCGAAGCCTAAATACCCTAACCGCTTCAATATACGACCTCTGATAATTGATGACCGCTCACCTACAGTCCCTGTAAACACTAGGCAACTAATACCATTCATGCTAGCAGCCATTTGACCAATTGCTTGCTGGATTCGATAGACAAATATATTCAAGGCAAGTTTGGCCCTGGCGTCGCCTTTAGCCTCACTGGCAATTAACTGACGGATATCGTCAGAACTACCGCTTAATCCTAAAAGTCCACTTTTTCTAAAAAGAAATTCTTCAAGTTCACCTGGCGAAAAACCAAGTTCGCGTTTGACTGCCAATGCTGCAGATACGTCAATACTACCGCTACGAGTCGCCATGACCACACCCTCAAGTGGTGAATAACCCATAGTAGTCTCGACGCTTTTGCCGTTTTCGATTGCTGTAACGCTACAGCCACTTCCCAGATGACAGATAACTGTTTTTGGCAGTAGGACATCGTCTTTTTTCAATTTATCGACAATTGAACTGATAGAAATGCCGTGAAACCCATATTTTTCAATTTCTAATTTGTCAGCCAGTTTCGTGTCGATAGCATAATATCTGGCATAGTCCGGTTTCGTGGCGTGAAAAGCGCTGTCCGAAACGGCGATGATTGGAGTTTTTGGAAAACGAATCCTCAGCTGTTTTATCTCTAGTAGCGCAGTTTTAATATGTAGAGGTGATTCACGACTCAGATCTTCTAGGAACGATACAACTTCGTCCGTAACTAGTTCATCTTGCATAAAACGCTTGCTAGGCGCTACGATTCGAATACCAATGGCCGATATCTTATCAGTTTCACTAATAATTTTGTATTTATGAAGTAATGGCAACGTCCGATGTGGGGCGTTCCCCAGGTTAGCATCATCGTATCTCTCTGAATATTTATTGTCGCCATACTCTAATTCACCAACTACTTTTTCGTCGACAATTTCAAAATGAAGATTGGCTTTTTTAGCTCCACCAATATAAAGGGCATACTTGCGACTGGCGCTGCCGGGATTGACTATAAAAATTATTGATTTTTCTGCCATAATATCTACTCTAATAATAGCATGATGCTTGTGGTTTTTATCAGATTTTTTGTTCATGCCACATTATCAAAATCTTTATTTCTTTTTAGCGTCCGCTATCACTTACATTTATTTAAACAGCACACTCTACGTGTGTCACTTTGTGACAGCACGTAGCGTTCGGCTGCCTACCGGCACAGTCTGTTTATAATAAAGTAAGTGATACCAGACGTAATTAACGTAGTTTGAAGATTTTGGAATTTAAGCGTGTTTTAAATACGAATATGCTATAAACGGCATACCAGCCCAATAATAAGACAGCCTGTCGAGTTGCCGTAAAATAGCAGCGAATTATTCCTGGCTATCCGAGTATGTTTGAACGTAGTGAGTTACGCAGGATACAAAGACTAATTAGCTGTTATTTTAACGCGAAACGAGAGTGGCTGTCGTTTATTGGGGTGGTATGGCGGGTAAAGGACAACGGACGCAATATTATTTTCTAGTTACTTTGACCATAGAATGACGGATTGGGCGACCATTTAGAGTATAACCGGGTTGCATTTCTTCGGCTATCACTTCATGCTCGCCTTCACTATCTTCGTCAAACAAAATAGCCTCATGCAAATCAGGATTAAAAATTGTGCCTGGTTTGGCCTCGATCCGTTTTATGTTTAGTTCATCCAGTAACTTTTCAAGGTTTTTTACTAAACCAGTCACACCTTGAACCCACAAATTATTTTTCAGCTCATCTGGTGTATATGAAATTGCTCGCTCGATATTATCAATGACAGGTAAAAGTTTTAATATTGCACTAGCCTGCCCGGATTCACGAGCCATTGCCTTTTCTGATTCACTGCGTTTAACATAATTTTCAAAATCTGCCCTATTTCTTTGCAAATCACTGGTAATTTCACCAAGTTTTTGCTCAAATTCTAATTCTTTTTTGTTCTTCTTTGATTTATCTAATTCCTTTTTCATTTTTCCCTTTCTTATCTGCCGAACGCTATCATTCGTAACTAGTTGTTTCTTGAAAATTTATTCTATAATCCATAATCTATAATCTAAATTCTGCCTACAAAACTTCCTCTAACATAGCCCCGGCATGTCGCACCAACCGCATAACTTTATCATAACTTTGCCTGGTCGAACCCAAAACACCAATATAACTTCGGTCACTGAACGGTGAACGATAACGACTTATTATCAAACTAACTCCACTGGTTTTACCAATCGGATTCTCGGCACCAATAAAAACGTTCAGGGGCTCATTTGGCGCTACTTCGCGTAACCATGGTTCTAAATTATCAAGTAGTCTGGCAACTGATTGAGCATGATTAGCGCTGGCAAATTCAGGTTGCGAAAACAAATTCCCAATACCACTCATATAAAGTTCATCACCAATAGTCGCAATCCCTAGGTTGTGAGTCAAATCAACTAGACTATCAACAGCGCTACGAATTGCTCGATCAGCGTGATTAACTTGTGTATTTACTCTGGCCTCAATCGTTCTCGCACTACGATCAAGTTCAGGAATTACTTTTTTATCATATATATCATTTAACATATTAACGTAAAAACGATAGCCAGCATCAGTCGGTATACGACCAGCACTGGTATGAGGTTGAGATATCAAACCCATTTCTTCTAGTCGTGCCATTTCAGATCGAATCGTCGCACTGGATACACCAAATAACTTGGCTAGCATAACACTGCCAACTGGTGCTGCAATTTCGGCATGTTGTTCAATAATAGCTGATAAAATTTGAATTTGACGTTCTGTCATAATAATATTATATCGTGATTTAGCACTCCATGTCAACGAGTGCCAAAAATAGTCAAAGCGGTCAACCCCGTTAGAGGCCTTGCCTCTAACGGGGTCAAATCAATTTCCCAGACAGCGCACCGACAACCCGTAGCCCTTGGCGCCCGCATCGCGGACCACCGTCGCGCCACCCGAGCCCAAGTAGCGCCTCCAAGCATAAGAGCTGGACTCCGAACTCGACCACAAGTACGCGCCCGACAACAGACTGCCGAAGGACCCGCCAGTATCGCGGAAGCCGGCAAGCGGTATGCTAAGTCCTGATGTGCCACCTATTTTGAGCTGAGTGCCTTGATTAGTGCCACGCCAGGAAGTACCGTCAGCCTTCGCTTGAGTCATGCCAAGTTGCATTTCAAGTATCTTCCAGTCGTTGTCGGATGGGATATGTGAACCGGCTGGACAGATGCCTTGAGCGCCTTCGGTTATAGTGTATTGCATAGCTTCGTTCCATTGATATAGCCCGCCGTAGGTTGTGCAGTTTGATTCAGTATCACTTTGACAGTATTTTTCTAATGTAGAATTATTAGTTTGAGCAGTTACACCCGTTATCATAGTTCCAACATTTAGATTGGCTTTAGCCCAGACTTGAGTGCCGATAGCAAGCCAGTTAGTTGGGTCTGTGGTAGCTAGTGAAGACATTAATACTGATGATGAATTATTAGTAATTGTGTAACTAGTATTACCATTAGCATTCTTTAGGCCAAATCCTTCAGGACTGGTAGCTACGCCTAGAGTTGAATACGTGAATGTATTACCGTTACTTGGTTTTAGACAGTATTTAGTATCAGTCGTTGGGGTTGAATCACGTGGGCATTTATTTGAATCAAGGTCAACTGGATAATTCCCGTGGTCAATATAGTATAAGGTTAGTTGTTTTTTTGCACTGTTTAGGTCGGATTGGATAGAGGCTACTACGGCTTTTTGTGAGATGCCTGTATAGGAAACTATGGTTATGGCAGCTAGGATGCCTATGATTACTATAACTACTAGGAGCTCGACGATGGTGAAGGCTGGGTGGTAGGTTGTTCCGCCGTAAGGCGAATGGCAGTTTATTTTTTTATTACTCATAATCATTATTAATCATCCGTTATTATGATTATTATAGCATTAGAGGGATGGCAATAACATGAAGACCAAACTTGCCGATACTTGATTGCTCTATTATACTCAATTGAATGTATGACAATAAAAAAATCGACGCAATAAAAAAATGGCTTGGATCAGGGTCAATTAATATATTCGGTCGACCATTTGCCGGTAAAGACGCCCAGGGGTTACGTCTAGTAAAACTTTTTGGAGGAACCTTGGTTGGTGGTGGCGAAATATTACGAAATAGTTCTATGCCTGAACATATCAAGAATTATATGCGCACCGGAAAACTAATACCTAGTGACGATTATGTTAACATCGTTCTGCCTTATCTAAGTCAACAAAAACTAGCTGATAAACCACTACTTTTAAGTTCGGTCGGTCGTTGGC
>CAIPOF010000036.1 GCA_903866605.1 uncultured bacterium
CCACCTTTCCAACTCCACTCATACGGATCGTAAAAATTACGCCATAACAAATGACGAATAAATTCATCGTCAAATCGAATATTGTTAAACCCAACTGCTATCGTATCTGGCGTAAAGATATCGTTTGTCAACATTTTGGCAAATTCTGATTCAGTGTAGCCTTCGTCAAGTGTTTGCTGTGGAGTAATGCCCGTGACCATAACAGCCTCGGGACTAGGCAACGTATCATCATTTAGTTTTACAAAGCAACTTATCGGTTCACCAATTTGATCTAATTTCATATCGGTTCTAACACCAGCAAATTGCATTATACGATCCTGCCGTGCATTAAGTCCGCTGGTCTCTAGATCATAAAAAAAGAAAGTTTTTTTCATTAGATATCATTATATAGTGATTTTACTTCGTTACCAAAAAAATAGTGTTTTATATTCTTTGCAAGGTGTCACCTTGCAAAGATTTATTGCTCAAGAAATGTAAATTTATTATCCCCAATTTGAACAATACTGTCGCCTTCGGCTCCTTGGCGACGTAATTCATGGGCAATGCCAAGTTTTTTCATAATATCTCGCAGACGATTTACACCTTCGAAATTGTTAAAATCAGTTCGTCTGGCAAATTTTTCTACTTTTTCTCCTGTAATAACAAAATACTCCATATCTTCATATGTAACTCGTTCAACCTTCCAGGCATCGGTAATTTTGGCTAACCCCAGCGAGATTGTCTCAATTTCTTCACTTTCGTCATCGATTAAATCAACAACTTTTCTAGATTCAATAACTTTTTGACGAAGAGCTCGTAAAACTTCGGCTAAACCCTGGTGCGCAACTGATGAAATAGCAAAAACCGGCGTTTTACCAGCAGCTGCCTTGATGGCATTAATCTGCATCTGAACTATATCCTCATCCAAGCCGTCAATTTTTGTGAGTGCAATAATCTCGGGTTTATCGTTTAGGTCCAGATTATAATTAGCCAATTCAGCCCGAATAGTCTGGTAGGCCCCAGCAATATCGTCTGTATAGACGTCTATCAGGTGCATCAGCACTGCTGTACGTTCAATATGGCGCAAGAACGCATCACCCAAGCCTTTGCCCTCAGAGGCGCCCTCAATCAGTCCAGGGATATCTGCAATCAGTAAACTAGTGTTATCAATGTCCGCAACTCCTAAATTGGGGGAAAGAGTCGTAAAGTCATAATCGGCAATTTCAGGGCGGGCATTACTAACAACAGATAGAAAAGTTGATTTGCCAACATTTGGAAAACCAACTAGGCCAACATCGGCCAATAACTTCAGTTCAAGGTTTGCCTCGAATGTATCCCCTGGCTCACCTTTTTCGGCGATTCGAGGAGTTTGGCGAACTGATGATTTAAAGTGAGCATTGCCAAATCCACCATCACCACCCCTGGCAATGATAACTTTTTGTTCCTCTCCTACAAGATCGGCAATAATTTCGCCATCCTTGCGAACAATTGTCCCTATCGGAACTTTCACCAACAGAGGTAAACCAGAGGCACCGTGACGATCGCGTTTTGAGCCATTAGCACCTGGTTTTGCCCGAAGTTCTGGTTTGTAACGAAAATCAATTAAAGTGTTCAGATCACTAGTTGCCTGAAAAATGACATCACCACCGCGACCACCATCACCACCGTCTGGACCGCCTTTTTCTACATAAATCTCATGACGAAAACTGACGGCCCCATCGCCGCCTTTTCCTGCGCTAATAAATACTTTGGCGGTATCGACAAACATATTGGTTTATTATACCAAAATTGTCTTTAAATTAACAGAGGCGATTGTGGTAGATAGTAGTTTGTAGGTAGTAGATAGAAGGAACGGGTGACGTTCGGTGGGGCAACCCCAATATTGTTTTATTGTAATCGATAAAAAATATTAGGGGTAAACCGAATGGCAGGACCCATTTTAGTGGATATACAAATACTGGCCGACGTTTCCGGCTGGTACAATACGCCCCGAGACTATGTTATAGCCACCACCAGATACATAGGCATTCATTTCGCTGATGCTCAGATCACCATTTGGTAAAACTGATTCGACGATAGCGACATGACCCCAATCTTGGATAATAGCGCCTGCGCCAGGAGAGTTGTTGACAAGTAGTCCGTCATTTCTGGCACCTTGGGCCCACGAGCCAGCATTGCCCCAATTTGTACCTACCGGTAGACCCAGTTGAATACGCCTATTATAAGCATACAAAGTACAGTTTCCGTGAGCATATGGACCTTCGGCAGTACCAACACCAATTCGCCAAGTTTTTCCACCGAAACCAGTTCCTGTACCAGCGTAATAATAGTTATTTGTACTGACAGTTGCGACATATGGTGCAACATAACCTGGACGTTCGTTGCCTGGAAGTGTTGCACTAGGTAAAATAATGCTTGTATTAGGAGTTAGCCCACTTACCTCAAGATCATTATAAAGAACCAATCGACTTTTATCGACACCATATTTTGTGGCAATTGAGTCAATCGTGTCACCGTCTTTGACACTGTAAAGAACACCGTCAGTCGGCAATATTTTTAGAACAGTCCCGGCAATCAAGGCATCAGAAGTTAAATTATTTGCCCATTTAATTGTATCTTTTGAAACATTAAATTTCGCTACCAAAGCATCAACAGTATCACCTGCCACAGCAGTATAACTGACGACTGATCGATTTGTTGTATTTGATCCGACAAGTTGTGGCTTGGTTGCGCCTGTACTATCAGTTTGTGAAAATTCACTCTTTGTCTGAGCCGATACTGCCATATTGGCGACCGATTTAGCAACCGGCAAGTTTGCCGCCTGAGCAACATTTGCAGCAACATTTGTTGCGATAACGTTGTCAACAGAGGTGCCATTACTTCTATTTGACGAATCAACACTTGCAACATTAGCAACCACAGGGCTAGCCTTCGGTTCGTGATAACCGATAAATACTATAGAAATAACAAGCACAAAGGTGCTCACATAGACAGCTATCGTAGCTGGTTTAAATTTGAATTTCGTTTTTGAATGAGGTTTGGTCTGAGTTTGCTGTAAATTTGCTGCCTTTAAATTTTGAGTTAACCTCAATTTAATCATGTTACGAATTATATTACTCCCGCAGATCTGTATTGCTACAGATGCATCTACCATACTCTGTCTTTCTTCTCGCTAAGAACGGGGCACATTTCGACCATTATATTAAAAATATTGTTCTCTTTGTTGCGCCCGTACGACATTTTCTGGTAGGCTCATTTGTGGTCCGTTTTACCCACCCGCAGTCTTTAAAAAACTGTTTTAGTAGACGAAACAACAAATGTGCTGATAATTAGTATACAGACCATTGCATTTTATGTCAATTTATGGTGTACTACAGTTTATTTTGCAGTGGTCTGTAATATTTGCATCATGTTCGGCATTGGTGCGAGCAAAGTACATTACACCGTCATCACCAGCCAAAAAGAACAGATAGTCACCACTGGCTGGACTTGCAACTGCTTGGAGTGCTGTCAGTCCAGGTGCCGAAATTGGTCCTGGAGGTAATCCGGTGTGTACTCTGGTATTATAATCTGAATCCATATTCGGATCACGTGCAACGCCATTTTTGTCGGCGATATATTGATAGGTGACATCAGAGCCAAGTGCCATTGAAATGGCTAATCTGGAATAAAATACCTGTGCGACTTGTTTTTGATCACTGGCTTTGTTGGCTTCACGTTGGACTATCGATGCTAATGTTATTCCCTGATACAAATTCAATCCGTGACTAGCGAAGCCTTCAACCAAATTATTTTTTTGAATAACTTTATAAAAATCATCAAATGTGCGATTCAAAATATCCTCAGCAGTTGCTCCAATATTAAAATTATATGTTTCGCCATAAACATAACCTTCCAAACTAGTACCCACTGGTTTATCAGCGAACAATGGGCTGTCATATGTTTTATCTAAGGCTGATGAAATTTCTGAATCTGAAAAACCAGCTTTTTTTAGTACCGTCGTTACATCAGTCTTTTTAGATTCGGATTTGTTGGTGTTATCTGTTAATGTTGCACCAGGGTAGAATGTAATATTAAATGTATCAACCGAACCTTTGATGAAATGTTCCACGATATTCTGAGCTGTATCGGATGGCGACAAACGATATGTCCCCGCTTTAAGAACATTATTTTTGCAAGACAAGCGCACATATATATCAAATGCCGTGGCACTACGAATGATAGACTGTTTTTCTAGTTCTTTACTAATCTGACTCGAGGTACTAAGTGGTGTTATCGTTATTTTCTTTAGCAAAGTTTTATCGCCACTAACTGGGCTAAGTTGA
>CAIPOF010000037.1 GCA_903866605.1 uncultured bacterium
CGCATTGTAAATAAATACACACGAATGGCTGGGATAACAAAACACGTTAGTCCGCACACAATGAGACACAGTTTCGCCACCGATTTACTGATGAATGGTGCTGATATTCGTAGTGTTCAAGCTATGCTGGGTCATAGTAATATTAGCACGACTCAGGTATATACACATGTAACCGATCAACACCTAAAAGAGGTGTATGAAAAATTCCATAGTGATAAAGCTGAATAGTTAATCCATTACAGCGCAGGTGAACAAGGATTATTGTACACATAAGTATTATAATCATCTGAATTGTCAGTAACAACAAAATCTTTGCATAAATTACCAGTCGTATCAATTTCTGAGTCTGGAAATGGAAAATTGACATCCATTAATCTGACTCTTGATTCAACTCGTCTGAACATGTCGTTTGCCCTGCCAGTTGAATCAATTGATGGCTGGACCCCATTAAATTTTACAGAATTTGTTTTATCAGCAAGAGGAAGCCCATTATAAAGGCTAAGTCGGAACGAAGACCCCTTGTATAATGATGTCAAACGTAAATAAGCTGTATTACCAGTATTTCCCGTCCCTCCTATAGGTATAGGTAACGTTAAATCAGCGCTACAGGCATATTCCACAACATTAAAATTTGCTTTACATTCAACAGCAACTGGTGAGCCAGGTTTTTGATCAGGATTATCAGGATTATTAACATTTCTTCGAATGTCTTTTGTTGCAAATGAACCAACATTATTAAGACCTATTGACGAAGGATACAAAAATAATGTATTCATGTTGCTCTGACCGCTAATATTAGTGTCATTAAAATCATTTAACTTAAAAATACTGGCAAACTGAATCAGCTGGGCGCGCATTATTGATGGCCTGTTTAAACCCCAGTCAGCGAAAAGAGGGTTTGTGAGGTTAGAATCCAAGGTAACATTAATATTATTGCCATTATCACTTTTATTGAACCATTCTATATGAACTACATTAAATAAATCAAGTGATTTGAGAGGAACTATTGTAGATTTGTCTTTCTGCAAATTCTGTACAAAATCATTAGTATCGGTCGTTATTATGACGCATGTATAGGCCTGATTTAATGTATTAGTAGCACCAGAAGTTGTTTGAACTTTAACTTCTCCATTCTTTTCAACAGCATCAACCGAACTAACTGCGCTATTACAGGTCTTTGAATTAATCCTTTCATATTCTTTTGAAGTTGCGCTACAGTCCCCACCGTTAACACAAAAACTCTGATAACGGAGTAAGGCTCGTTTGGCATCTTCAACACCAACTTGGGCCGAATCATAAGCACTCTGCGACAAATCATTCGAACTTGCTTGTTGTTGACTTTGGACCATAATGCGTACAAAACTAATCGTAATGACCGTTAAAAGAAGAGCTACGAATATTACTATAAATAATGACACGGCACCTGGTTGTTTATTTAATATTTTCATTGTTTTTCTCCTTTTTGCTTTCATTATTCAGCCACACTGGCTATATTGCCAGCTCGCGCTACTATGCTAAAGTCGTTAATTGCACAGTAGGATGGGTTTGATTTAAATTCATTTTCTAGCAAGCATTTAGTGTTATCACCATTTAAGGCGCTTTGTTCATTTGTGCCTAAGGTGAAACTTATGTTATAAAGACGCTGCCCAGTTTTTTCATCATAGGCGGACGATGTTATTGAAAAACTATGAATTGCTAGGTTATTTTGTCCTTGGCTTAGCAATTCAATGGCACTTGTTTTTATAACGCCACTACTTGGGCTAGAACAAAGATCTTTGCCTGTATCAATTACTTTTACGAAATGGATAGAGTCGGCTGATGCAATATATCTGTTCAAACCACCGAGAGGATCTAAAATTGCCTTACCATAATTCCATACATAACTATATTGTCCTGTACACAAACGACCGCCCCAAGATGTAGGCTTATACATACTATTTGTATTTGCTGTACCATCGGCATTTTTTAAATTCACATCAAAAGGTGAACTTGAATTTATACTTCGTTGTAATTCAACTGCAAGTGCACTGCCCGCCTGATTAACATCATTATATGTAATGCCACGATTATAAATATTCCCAATTTGAATTACTGTCATAGCGATGGCCAGTAATAATGATGCCACAAAGCCCATAGCCAACATCAGCTCAATAATTGTAAAACCATTTTTATTATAATGGCTCATATAATCTCACAATCGTTCCTATTCTAACAGGGTTGGTCTGTCCCGGACTTTCCCAGCATGCACGAATATGAAAATCAATATAACCGGCATTGGTCTGATATAGAGCAACTGATTTTACTTTGACTGCTTCAATCCATATTCCTTTAGCAGTAACATCAGCTGATGCACTACCATAAATTACATGAGAATAGGTTTCCGCAGTAGTAGGTTTATAATCGCCTGTTGGCTTAATATATGTTGCCGTGTGGGCATTTAGTATAAAAGCATTTTCGGGCACAGTGCAAGTTGAGCCAGTATCAAAAGCTGAGACATCACCACTAGATCCATCTATGGCATGATTATCTATATTTTTCCATTGATCGGCATATGAGCCATCACCAGCAACGAATGAGGCATTAGCAATGTAAGAAGCGTTCAAAAAGCGAAGGGTCTCTGCTTGAGCATCAATTTCCTGACGAACCAATGTAATTTCAAGCGACCGCTGCGCTGTGTCTGTGCCCTGATTCATTATTGCCATCGAGCTAACTGCGACTAAACTAAATATCGTTATAGCAAATAATACCTCAATTAAGGTATCACCACGATCCATGTAATTTTTATTTACACCCACTGTTATTATCCCCTAACGTATCGACATCACTTGCACTGGTCGCATTTGGCTGTATGTAGACAGCCATTTTTGAAGTTCCAGCAAAATAATTGCTTGGCCTAACACATAATGTTGCCGGAATTTTTAGAGAGGCTGGGATGGTAGATGGTGATATCGCTACTAACATTGCTTGAATATTATTATCTGAGATAACCTGGGTGGTGTCAATAAATGTTCTAATGACTCTACTTGATGGTGAGTGAAGTATTAACATAGAAAGCTTCATAATATTATTAGTCTTATCAACAACTAATGACCCCCAATCTATCTTGAATGTATTATCCGCAATCGAGGAAACGTGTATGCCATATTGATCTATTGCGTCAATTTCGTCCGTTGGTACTGATAAGGATGGGTCTCTATAGCCAATTACCATTTTACTAGTCAAGCTATCGCCAGCTGCAGAAGTAGTAATATATCGCCCCAGAATGACACAATTTGATTGCCCACGTAGAACATCCGTAGCATTATCGCCGTAACAATCATTTTTTATACTATCATTACTAACATTTAATACATCAAAATATTGCTGTTGTAGGAATGAACGAAGGGATGTCACACTGTCACGATATCTTTGAACATTAATTGATGACCCAACCCCAACTAAAAGACCAGCTATAAGTACCCCTGAAATAGCCAAAAAAAGCATTGTTTCGATAATAGTAAAACCGGTTTTAATTTGAGGTTCCATTTGCTCATAATTATAACATAAGCAAGTTATTCTTATAACTCTAGTATAGATTATAAAAAATTAAATTGATCAAATAATTACCGGCTAGCCCAGCAACCACAAAGCCAGCAATCATTAATGGACCGAATGGTACACGTGATTTAAGATTTAGTTTTTTTGTAATCATAGAAGGGATTACTACCAAACAACCAATAAAATTGGCTAAAAAAAGTGCCATAAAAGCCAATTTC
>CAIPOF010000038.1 GCA_903866605.1 uncultured bacterium
GTGTGACACCAGGAGCTGTCCTAGAACTAAGAGCCTCCAAAGCCAATAGCGGACTAACCCAAGGCATTAACAGCCCACTAACTACTACCTGGACTGATACATCAGGTAACAACAATAACGGAACGCTGACTAACTTTGGAGGTACTACGGCTAGTGGCTGGGCTGGTGCTGGCACGACAGGTGATCCTTATAGGGCGGTGTTTGATGGCAGCGGCTACGTGTCGCATCCAACAGTAGCACTGTCGGCGACTGCCAGTACTTGTGAATATTGGCTTCGACCGGCTGATTTCGCAACAGTGCGAGTGCTACACTTGGATTCCTATCCTTATTTGTATGTTGCATTGCGCTCCACATATGTTCGTTTGCGTACAACTACCGCAATCAATGAATGGGCAGTTCCTGAGATATCAACGTCAGAACTAACCCATATCGTGATCACACGAAACGGAGGTTATAGTTTTGCTTATAAAAACGGATTAGCTAGTTCAACAGGACCGATTGCTATTTCTACTGACCTAAATTTAGTGGCTTTGGGCAAATATAGTGAGGCGGTTTATCAATGGAAGGGGGATATTGTTCTAGCTCGCATCTACCCATATGCTCTCAGTGCCGCTCAGGTTGCAGCCAACTATGCCGCCGGGGCTAATTAGTGATGTATCATTTTTTACTTAAACAATTTATCAGTTTTTACTTTTGAGAATCCAAATAAGTAAATCATATCTAGAATTCCAACCGTGTTAAATATTAGCAAAATGAAAAACCAAATTACGTCTTTTTCTCTGGCAGCATGCCACATCCCAGCACTTTTCCAAAAAAGTGTCCAGATTAATAAAACTACCAACAATGGGATAGTCCAATTTGGTAAATATGGTGCATAAGAACAATCCATAATTTTTCTCCTATTTAATTATAAATTTATTATAACACTATTGCTTAAATCGAATATTAAATATTTCTAAAAAATTACGTCTTATTTGGGTTACAATAAGATTATGGAAAAACAAATTACAGGCGTTGGACCTCATCCAAAGCCATGGCCAACTGATTTAAAATACGATAAAGATCTGCTAGAAAATGGTGATAGTCATAATGTTATTGATAAATATAGGTATTGGACAGTAACGGCCGTAAAAGCTGATCTGGACAAAACCAGGTATCCATTGCATATCGCAATAGAAAACTGGCAGCACGACTTTAATATCGGCACAATTGTACGCGCAGCAAATGCATTTAATGTTTCAGCCATCCATATTATTGGGAAACGTCATTTTAATCGACGGGGGGCAATGGTCACCGACAGGTATATGAATATTATCTTTCATCAATCAGTTGATGAATTTGCAAATCTAATGAAAGCTGAAAAAAAGCATATTATTGCAATTGATATTGTCCATGGTGCATTACCATTATCTGAAACAAAATTTTCTAAAAATTCAGTTCTTGTCTTTGGTGGAGAGGGACCAGGCATTAGCGAACAAATGCGAAAAATATCAGAGAAAATAGTGATGATTGAACAGTATGGATCGACCAGATCTGTTAACGTTGGTGTTGCCGCCGGTATCGCCATGTACGTTTGGATGCAACAGAACGTATTGACTAAATAAATTTACTATAGAATTAGTCAACGGGTCTTGTATTTTACAGATAAAAATGCAAAAATTAAAGGAATGAGTCCCGTTAGAACAACATTAGCGAAAAGGAATTTGTATATGAATGACGTATATATTTATATTAGAGGAGTTCTAACGGGATGAGTACACTATCACCACAGCCATACAAAGGCACGCGCGATTTATATCCTGAAGATAAAAGAATTCAGAATTATATTTTTTCAATATGGAGTAGAGTGTCACAGTCATATGGATACGAAGAATATGGATCGTCAATCTTGGAGCCTTTAGAAATATACGCTGCCAAAAGTGGTCAAGAACTTGCCAACGAGCAAACATATTCATTTCTAGACCGTGGCGGTAGAACTGTAGCTATTCGACCTGAAATGACGCCAACTATTAGTCGTATGGTTGCGGCACGCCGTCAGGAATTGTCATATCCCGCCAGGTTATATTCCATTGCTAACTTCATGCGCTATGAAAGGCCACAGCGTGGTCGAGAACGAGAATTTTGGCAATTAAACATAGATATTTTTGGTGACGATGGGGTTGCAGCCGAAGCCGAGATAATCACTGTATCAGATAGCGTTATGACAGCATTTGGTGCAAAGCCCGACGATTACGTCATTAAAATTAATAATCGTAAATTAATCAATTTTATGATGGCGCAGTACCTGGGGCTAGATGCAGTTCAAGCCCAGTTTATGGTCAAATTACTTGATAGGAAAAACAAAATATCTCAGAAAGATTTTGTCGATCAAGCAACAGAGGTTTTTGGTGATCAGGCTGAAGAAGGACTTAAGAAAGTTGAAAAATTGCTAAATGCCACCAGTATGGCTGATTTGCCTGCTGAAATACGTGATAGTTCTGCGGTCAAAGAAGTCCAAGAGCTGTTTACAATACTAGAGCGAAACGAGGTAAAAAGTTTAGTATTCGATATTACACTTATGCGTGGTCTTGATTATTATACTGGAATGGTTTTTGAAGTATTTGATACGAATCCTGAAAATACCAGATCACTATTCGGTGGTGGCCGTTACGATGGTTTGGTCGGGTTATTTGGTGCCGAGTCGATCTCGGCAGTTGGTGTGGCCTTGGGCGGAACTACATTTTTGAATTTTCTTGAATTACACAGTTTGTTGCCGACGATCAATTCAACAACCGACATCTATATCGCAACCTTGGGTGACACAGTCAAAGAATCAACAAAACTAGCCCGTGATTTACGTAATGAAAATATCAATGTTGAAGTTGATATTTCTGGAAGAAAACTGGATCGTCAAATCAAGATTGCATATAAAAAAAGGATTCCATATATTTTATTCTTGGGTGAGGATGAGGTAAAAATTGGTATATATACGTTAAGGAATATTGAAAAATCTCAGGAATACAAACTGGAATTTACTGATATTATTAAATTGCTTAAGGAGAATAAATGAACCCCGTTAGAACTCTAAACAAAACTACCGTATACAAACGACTGACAATAAAAATGTTAAATACTATTAACTATAAAATATATAAGGAGTTCTAACGGGGTGAAGGCAACCATAAAAAATTTAAGTGATACAAAAGTTCAAGTCACAATCATATTAGACGCCGAGGAATTGGCAATTGCGGAACAAGTGGCAACAACAAAACTAGCTCGTGATGTCAAAGCCCCAGGTTTTAGAAAAGGGAAAACCCCGGTTGCTGTAGCGGCCAAAATCATTGATCCAAATGCATTGCAGGAACAAACGATGGACAATGCAATTAGCAAGGCAGTTGCTGCGGCCTTTATTGACAGTAAAATTCAGGCATTGGATCGTCCGGCAGTAGAAGTAAAAAAATATGTGCCTGGAGAAATGATGGAATTTACGGCCGAATCCGAAATATTACCAGTTATTAAACTTGGAAACTATAAAAAATTGACCGTAAAAACTGACAAGATTACCGTTTCTGAGTCCGATATTGTTGGAACAATTGATCGGATTCGACAAAGTTTATCTGAAAAAAAGGACGTGAAACGGGCTGCAAAAATTGGTGACGAAACTGTTATCGATTTTGTAGGCAAAAAAGGTGGTGTTGCATTTGAAGGCGGAACAGGTAATGACTACACCTTGGTACTGGGCTCAAATCAGTTTATTCCAGGTTTCGAAGATGGAATTGTCGGACATAAAGTAGGAGATAAATTTGATTTAAATTTAACTTTTCCAAGTGATTATCAATCGGCTGACCTAAAAGGGGCGAAAGTGACGTTTACTACAACGTTAACGGCAGTGAAAGAGGTCAAATTGCCAGAAATTAACGATAAATTGGCTGCCAAAGCTGGGCCATTTAAAACCATGACAGAACTAAAAACTGATATTAAACGTGAATTAACTGCTCAAAAAGAACGAGAAGCAAGCGAAAAGCTAAAAGATGACCTAGTCAAACAATTAGTAGATGCAAGTAATGTGCCTGTCCCTGAAATATTAGTTGCTGATCAGTCCAAATCGATTGAACAAGACTTTATTAATAATTTGTCATACCAGGGGCTATCACTGGATCAATATCTGAAAAATAAGGATTTCGAATCAAAAGAAAAATGGCTAGAAACTGAAGTTCGTGATGTTGCCATCAAGCGTGTACAGGCTGGATTAGTGTTGGCTGAACTAAGCAAATTAGAGAAAATTGAGGCTTCGACCGCTGAACTTGACGCACACGTAGAAACCTATAAAAAACAGTATGCAAATAATGCCGAGGCACTAAAACAGTTTGAATTACCCGAAGTCCGTCAGGATATTGCCAACAGATTATTGACTGAAAAAACAGTTGACCGTTTAGTAGAACTAAATACGAAAAAATAGTGGCGCTCAATCGTCAGTCATCACTTACGTTTATTCCAACAGCACACTCTACGTGTAATCCTTTGGATTAGCACGTGGCGTTAGGCTGCCTACCGGCACAGTCTGTTGGCAATAAAGTAAGTGATGCCAGACGTAACTTTGCACAATCTGAAGAATGTAGTCATTAAAGTATATTTCGGGTGACGTTCGGCGGGGCAGCACCCGATTTACTACAAAATGGTAATCCATTTTTATAAATCAGGGGCGGACCGGACGTTAGGACCCGCGGAAAGTCAAGATGTTGTATAATAAGTACATATGAAAAAACCGTCTGGCTACTTAGTACCAACTGTCATCGAAAAAACGTTTGAGGGCGAACGTGTTTTTGATATTTATTCACGTCTGTTAAATGAACGAATTATATTCCTTGGTGAACAAGTTGA
>CAIPOF010000039.1 GCA_903866605.1 uncultured bacterium
TAATTTATCAACAACAACTCGGCCAAGTCGTTGAGCTTCGCTGCGATGTGCCATCACGCTTAACGCATCAACCATATTACCAGCCACATAAAAATCAACTCGAACCAAATCTTCTGATCGATATGTTTCGAGCTCATAGTTAAACGAACCGTAGCCACTAGTAATAGATTTTAACTGATCGTAAAAATCAGTCAGTAAATTTGCGAGTGGCGCCTGAAAACTAATAATGGCCCGTTCGTCGATATAACTTAAATTATTTTGTAACCCCCTTTTATTAATAATCAGTTGTAAAACTGCTCCAATATAAATCTGTGGAATCACAATTTCACCCTTTATCCATGGCTCACGAATTTCTGAGATACGGCTAACATCGGGTAAATCACTGGCACTTTTAATATCAATTTCCTCACCACTTGAAAGGACTACCTGGTAATCAGTCGATGGATTTGTGACAATTAAATCCAAATCATATTCACGCTCAAGCCTTTCGCGAATAATATCCATATGAAGTAGCCCCAAAAAGCCAATTCGTACCCCGAAACCAAGCACTGGTGAGTTTTCGGGCTCAAATTGTAAGGCTGAATCACTCAAACTTAGTTTTTCGATGGCATCTTTTAAATTCTGATAATCATCATTACTAACTGGAAAAAAGCCAGCATAAACGAACGGCTTTACTAATTTATAGCCTGGCAGCTGCGACTCAGTATGCGACCTTTTTGTCGTAACCGTATCGCCTACCCGGGCATCGCGTGTTGTGCGAAGATTAGTAACGACGTAACCAATTTCACCTGTCGCTAAATCAGTCCCCGCCTTCATGGCTGGCTGGAGGGCACCAACTTCAAGGGCAATTCCACTAGCACCAGTTGCAATCATCTCAATTGTGTCGCCTTTTTTAATAATTCCATCAACAATACGAATATACAAAATAACGCCACGATAATCATCATAGTAACTATCAAATATTAATGCTCTGGTTGGTGCATCAATGTCACCTGTTGGTGGATTAATATTTGAAATTACAGCCTCCAAAACATCACCAACGCCTTCACCATTTTTTGCACTTATTTTTATTATGTCTTGTTCTTTGCAACCTAATAAATTAACAATCTCGGCACTTACGCGCACCACATCAGAGGCTGGCAAATCAATTTTATTTATTACTGGGATAATTTTTAAATTTTCATTTAATGCCAAATATACGTTTGCCAAAGTTTGAGCTTGGATACCTTGGCTGGCATCAACAACTAAAATTGCGCCTTCGCAAGCTTGCAAAGATCGACTGACTTCATAACTAAAATCGACATGGCCAGGCGTGTCAATCAAATTTAAATCATAACCTTTATATTTCATACGAACCGGAGCAAGTTTAATCGTAATCCCTTTTTCGCGCTCTAAATCCATGCTATCAAGCAATTGTGATTTCATATCACGTTGCAAAACTGTACCAGTTAGTTCCAGCATGCGATCAGCTAGAGTAGATTTGCCATGGTCAATATGAGCAATAATACAAAAATTACGAATTTGGTCCAGGTTCATACTCTTCCAAAACCACCAAACAAAACTGTTCTAGCCTTTGACATAATTATTTTTGCCTCTTTTAAACTGAACATCCAACTAATTAGTACGTACGAAGCTAGATCGAATGCAACGACAAGAAAGAATTTTGGAAAACTGCTGAAAAAACTTTGATCTGTTGCACGTAGTGGCAAAATCATAAAACTTATATAACATATTACTGCCATAATAGATGTGGAAATAACCATACGCGCAACTGCATTAACAAATGGATAATCGAACAAACCCTTTATGTGTCTGGACATAATATTTAGTAGAATAATTACCTGAACAATTGAAACTATTGATGCCGCCCACGCCAGACCATATATACCCATATTCAAACTAAATGTGAACCATACTGCCAAGAATATATTAAGTGCAATTGCAAAAAATGATATGTATAGTGGCGTTTTAGTGTCTTGGTGCGCATAAAAACTTCGGACAGCAATTTGAAAGATTGAACTAAATAATATTGAAATTGCCAAAATTCCTAAAAGACCAGACATCAGCACATCACCGCCATTATTGATAAAGTTAACTAAATATCCACGTCCGAAAAATGTTATTGCTGTGACTGGCAATGCCAGCCAAATGATAACACGAAGTGTCGCTTGCAATTCTTTTTTGAATAAATCAGGTCTGCCTTGCCCAAGTCGTTCGGCCATCTTTGGGAATACAGCCGTACTAATTGCCACTCCGATTAAACTTGTCGGTACATATGCCAGGTTTGAAGCCTGTTGATAAGCACGAATTGATCCAGCGGCCATTCGTGAAGCCAGATTTACTTCAACGATAGTGTTCACATAATTAATTCCCTGATTCAATGATCTGGGTGGGAGCAATGATAATACCTTTCGGAAACCCCGATTGCGCCAATAAATCTTGAATTGATACTTGAACTTCATTCCCCATAGACCGACACAGCTGATGATTAATTGTAAAACAGAGCCCAATACCACGCCCAATGCAACCCCCATTATCCCACCGTCGAAAACCTGCCATCCAAAAATATTAATTCCATTAGTAAAAAATAATATTCCAATAATGATACCAATATTATAGACAATTGGTGCCAAAGCAAAGAATATAAAACGTCCAACAGCTTGTTGCATGCTGGTGACTACAGCCGCAATAGAAAAAAGAAATGGATTAATAGCGATAACCCGCATCATGCTGACAGCCAAAGCCCGCCCTGATTCATCAAGACCAGGACCAACAACATATCGCACCAGTGGTTCAGCGAAAATTATTATTAAAATACTTGTTATCAAAGTAACAACTGCCATTAAATTCAAAATACTTGTTGAAAGCTCCCAGGCTGATTTCTTATTATTATCAGCTAAACGCTGGTTAAATACAGGTATAAACGATACGCTTAATGCTCCTGAAACCAATATAAAAAACATAAAATCTGGAATCAAAAAAGCAACCGTATAAGCATCAATACCTTGGGGATATGTAGCATAATACAAGCCATTCAGTTGACGATCACGAATCAATCCCAAGACACTTGAAAGCAATGCCGAACCAGCCAGCAAGGTTGCTGCCCATTTAATGGGGAGTCTTATATTTGCCCGAGTTACAGTACTTTTTATTGATCCCATATGGATTTGGCACCAGGCTTAATAAAGCTTAGCCTCCTTAGGTAAAATTGTATCTTTTAATATTTCGAGAACTTCTTTTTCGTCGATTGTTTCTTTTTCAAGTAGTGCCTTGGATAATTTGTCCAGTCCGGCACGATTATTTTCAATCACAATCTCGGCGCGGCTGGCTGCCTCTGTGATCAATGCAGCTACTTCAATGTCAATCTCTTTTGCTGTCTCGTCACTATATGGCCTATCGTGTGCCATACGATCAAACATAATTCCACCATTATCTTCATGAAATACTTGATCCCTTAGTTTGGTTCCCATGCCTTGCTCCATAACCATATCTCTGGCGATACCGGTTGCATGACGTAGATCTGAACTAGCACCAGTTGTGACTCGGTCTTTACCATAGATAATTTTTTCGGCAACACGTCCACCAAGAGCTCTGGCAAGAACGTCCTTAAATTCGATGATACTTGTAAATTTTTTATCCTCTGGTGGCAAAAACCAAGTCACACCGCCAGTTCCACCGCGAGGGATAATTGTTACTTTATGAACAGGATCACTATCAGGTAACAAATGACCAACAATAGCATGCCCCGCCTCGTGATAGGCTGTCATCTCTTTATCCTTATCGCTCATAATTTTAGTCTTGTGCTCCGGGCCGATTGCAATTTTTTCAAATGCCTCAGTCAAATCTGCATTGCTAATTTTTTTAGCGTTTCGTCCAGCCGCTACAATTGCTGCTTCGTTGGCAATGTTAGCTAAATCTGCACCAGATGAACCAGCAGTTTTAGCCGCTAGTGAATCAATATCAACCGTCGCATCAACTGGTTTATTTTTGAAATGAACTTTTAATATTGCTTCTCGATCCCTACGCTCAGGTAGCGAAATCTCAGTTCTTCGATCAAACCGCCCTGGACGAAGCAAGGCTGGATCCAGTACATCAGCTCGATTAGTAGCAGCCAGAACAATGACGTTTGCACCCGTTTCAAAACCGTCCATCTCGACAAGAATCTGATTAAGGGTCTGCTCACGTTCATCATGGCCACCACCCATTCCACTGCCACGCCTACGACCAACAGCATCAATTTCATCAATAAAAATAATCGATGGGGCATTTTTTTTAGCCTTGGCAAACAAATCTCGGACCCTGCTGGCGCCAACACCTACAAACATTTCCACGAACTCTGAACCAGAAATTGAAAAGAATGGAACATTAGCTTCACCAGCAACTGCCCGAGCTAATAAAGTTTTACCTGTTCCGGGACTACCGACTAATAAAACTCCGCGCGGTATTTTAGCTCCTAATGATTCATATTTTTTCGGATGTTTTAGAAAATCAACAACTTCCTTTAAGTCTTGTTTTGCTGAATCATTGCCTGCAATATCTTCAAATACAGCTTTTTCTTTATCTAAACCGTATAATTTAGCTTTTGATTTTCCGAATCCCATTGCTTGATTGTTTTGACCCTGAGCTTGACGCATCATATACATAAAAAATGCTGCTATTAGTACGACCGGAATAATAATAGAGGCTAGACTCCAAATCGTATCACCAGTAGTTGAAGGAGGTAAAATACTAACTTCGACCGGTGCGTCGGTTTTAAGTCCCTGTTGCTGAATACTGGTCTCAGCTTGTTTGGTAGATTTTTCGGTTGCAACTTTACTACCCTTTGGGGTTATTGTAACGTCGTTGCCTTGAACCACAATTTTTGAAATCTTACCAGCGTTAGCCTGACTTATAACTTCTGAAATAGATACTTCTTTCAGATTATTTTTTGGTGATAAAAATGCAATTCCTATGAGTATGGCAAAAATAATTATTGCCCAAAACAAAGTTAGGCGAATAATATCACCTGGTTTTTTATTAATGGTTGGTACTTTTATCGCCATAAAAAATTATATTTCCTTTCACTGCCTGTCGTTTCGCTATTCTATCTATTTATTTTAGCAGTTCAACAGTAAAATTACGAGAGGTGAAGTGAATTTCTACTCCCCAACCGGCCAAGTAAATTTTATTCGGCAAATAAGTTTTGATAGCATGAAGCGCTTTTTTTCTTTGTGGCCGAGTTAACCGCCATTTCATGATGTATCTTATCAGTTCAGAACCTATTCGATCATTTTGATGAGAAAAGAAATAACGACTATACGTCGGGCCTTCGCCAATTAGTCGGGAACATTCTTTTTCGATCAATGCTTTGGTTGATTTTTGTGTAACCCATAATCCCAAAAGTTGACTTTTTGTATCTTCGTCAAGACTTGAGATTTTACTACGAAGTCGATTGCGCAAATATGCATCTGTACTATTGGTGCTGTCTTCACGCCATTTAAGATTATGTTTTTTAGCGTAATTTAGAATTTCTGATTTGTCCATGTCGGTCAATGGACGAATCACGTCCGAATCTAAAACCGCTAATCCGCGCCAACCAGTACCACGTGACAGGTTGATAGCAATTGATTCGATAACATCATCGGCGTGATGAGCTGTGACTAGCTTTGCATTATGTTTTTTTGCAACAGATCGTAGGAATGCATAACGCTGGTCTCTAGCTTTTTCTTCGCTGGCACTTGATCCAAGTTCTTCTCGTTTTGTGACAAAAGGTAATTTATATTTTTTAGCCAATTCTGCTACAAAAATCGCATCATCACCAGAATTATTACGAATACCATGATCAAAATGAGCCACAATTAGTTGGTAGCTGTTAGGTAGTAGATGGCAGTTAGTAGATAGATTTTTTGAAACAAGCATATCTAATAAAACCACCGAATCTACCCCACCACTGACTGCTACGATAACCTTCTCCATATCACTAGTATACAGAGAGAACTATTTTTTAAAAAATTTCTGACCAAAACTGAGTAGGTAGATGATGACTGCGTATTCGGCGATGACAATAAAAATGCCAAAATAATTAAAATCATTTACAGCATCACTTGCCATTATTAAATTAAGGTTTATATATGCCATAAAAACCGAGAAAATTCCTACTATTAGACCTGCCAATAACCAATAACTATTTTTCATTTTTATCTCCTTTACAATAATATTACTCGTGTATTATCATACATCACTTTACACAAGAACTAAAAAAATCTTTTTGATATTACAACACCGACCCAAATACCAAGTATACCGCCAACTAACCCACCTAGAATAACCCAAATACCAAAAATATTATCACCGAAAAGAATTGGCAAATAACTTCCTACTAGGCTAAGCACAATTGTAAAAAACATAATAACCGTTTTGTTCATACCGTTTATTATACATCCTATAAATATCGTGTGCTTCCGAACGATGTTTTTTGTTTCATAAACTCGCTCGTTTTTAAAGTATCAGCCGAGTGAACCGTTCTATCACCAAATCGCCGATTAATACCATCTATTGCACTAACTAAATATTGTTCACGAGCCATCACGTCGTTAAACAAACTTACTTGAGGGTTATCGTCATTGGATAATTCATAGCATCGAATACCTATTTCCTGAATTCTTCCTGGTGCATCCAAAAATAATTGCTGAGCGATGGTATTAATAGTATTATCACTATAAAACGGCATCTGACACATCCTGCAATTATGCCAGTATTTTCGATCAATTGTTCTAACGTGTACATAAACACCTCGGGCTATTTTGTTTTGCGCTCGCAATCTATGACCAACCGATTCGCACAAATGATGGAGGCGCGCCGCAATTTCAAATAGTGTTAAATCTCGATTTTCTAACACATATTGTCGACCGACTGTTTTTGTATCACTGGTTCTATTATCAACCTCGTAACCTCGAAGTCTTTCATACCACTGATGACCAACAATACTTTTAAAAACAACTTTTTGCAAAGCGACCGCACCAGTATCCAGAAATTGAATTGGTGTAAATATATTAACCGCATTCAAACGCCTTTCCATGTGGCTAGCAATACCCGTCAAATCGGTTAATTTCAAGGTTCTATAAACGGACCGCAAATTACTAGCGTCAATTATATCCAAGCCGTCAGGTTTATGTAATCCAGCTGCGGTTTTAGCTAGGAAACGATTAGGCCCAATCCCTACATTGCAACGCATTGCGCAACCAACTTCGTCACGCAGGCGTTTTTTAATCTCGTAACCAATATCTATAAGTGAGCAATTGATAGGTACACCGTGAAAATCTATAATGCCCTCGTCAATACTTTTCATCACAACATTTGGTGAATATGAATTTAATATTGACATTAACTTTCTATATACATATCGATATTTTGCTGGATCACTTTCAACCGCAACTAAACCTGGTGCTAGCCTAGACGCTTCGGTAAATTTCATGCCGACCTTTACGCCCGCGCCTTTGGCTTCGTAGCTGGCGGTAACAATCGATGTATTTTCAGTTCGGCGATTTATTACTGCAACTGACCTACCACGCAACATTGGTCTGGATTGTTGTTCGATTGTGGCAAAAGCCGAATTCAAATCAACATGCATAATTAATGACTTCTCAATATTATATTTCATGATCAGCCTCACGAGTAAGTCGCCAAGTCAATCGTTCGGCATCCAATTCAATCCTATAATCCGCCGACCCATCAGTCACGTCAAAAATATGCACCATCCGTTTACCTTGAGCCCTGGGATGTCGAAGTCCAATCTCGGTTACATCAATTTCACGACCATTAATTCGTCTAAATCTAAGTGGCCGGCAAGGATTTAGCCCATCACCAAATACTGTCACAACTTTAATTCGTTCATTTAAAAAGACTTCATCATTCATTAGTTCAACTCCGTTGAACGTATCCTACGTAGCTTTTTTTAGCGAAGTAGGAACAGATCCAACTCTAAATTAAATTTATAAAGTTGAAACGTCTGATTTTATTGCCCGTCTATTTCACCCGTTTCTAGCAAATATCCGAAAACAATTGATCGTTCGCCATACGGCGAAAGCCAGTTCGTGAGGGACGCTTCGCCAACAAAAGCCAGTGTGTATCACGTGGTATAAATCAATTATAACATCATTAAAAATTTTACATAAAATACGTTTAATGCGATAATTAATTAGTTAATAATAAACATAATCGGTAACAAAAAATTCATGAATCCAAATAATTTTAATGACCAAGAAAAACCAGTGCCCCCTACAGAGGCATTAGATACAGAACCCAAAGGAATCGAACCAAATACATCAACAGGGCAGTCTGGACAATACGTGCAACCACAAACGACTACCCAATTTTCTAAAAAATCAAACAAAAAATTGTTCGTGATAATTGGAATTATTGTTGCAGTGTTTATTGTCGCGTTGGCAGGTTATTTTGTCTACAGTTATTACAACCCCACAGCAAAAACCACTGGGACTAAAGAAACAAGTTCGGCTAAGACAACCACAATTAATGAAAAAGACCGTAATCCAACCGTAACCGCAGCTTCTGCCATATTAACGGATAACGTGACCGGTGAATCAGTTTTGACAAATACAAATGACACTAGTGTCGCCAGTGACGTCAGTAGCGCTGCAGGTAATGTAGGAGACAGCATCAATGAAAACAACTTCTAGCAAAATTCTGCTAACAACTATCATGACATCGATTATGGTTCTACTGCAAATATCACCAGCGATGGCAATAGTAAAACCATCAAATGCTGATGCCTGTACGCACATTACGACACTTCAGAGTACTAATGAAGCCGAAATGGCTACCCACATTGCAATCATGCAAACGAATTTTGCCACACGTTTAGCAAAAATCACCACTGACCAAGCAGCGGTTGATCAAAAAGTCGCGACCGCTAGAGTTAATGCCCATAATCAATTCGAAGAAAAAATAAAGAGTATGGAATCACAAACTGGCCTTACCGACACACAAAAACAAGCCATAGAAACTTATAAAACAGATATGAACCAAGCCGAGACAACCAGAGAGACCGCCATTGATAAGGCCCGTACAACATATCGCACAAACCTATCAAACTCAGCTTTGGCCAATCAACGAACCTTAACTAATGCCGTTAACGTATATAAAACAGCTGTTCAATCAGCTTTTGCAACTGCTTCGACAAATTGTGGCGATGGCACAGCCCTGACGACCCTTAAGGCTTCAATAAAAACAGCCCGCGAAACACTAACGACGACACGTACGGCAACAAAAACTACGAACGAAATTAAACAATATACTACAACCCGCAATGATGCGATTAAAGCAGCCAATAAGGTCTTTACAGATTCGGTCGCTCAATATACGACAACATTGACTTCCGCACTAAAGAGAATACCTCGATAGATTCTTAGCAATCATATTAAATATAGAAAAACATCTCATTTCTTGATACAATTAGCCTTGCATTCGCAGGTATATTGCGATTGGCACAAAACAACAAACCAAGGAACTGTCTGTTGTTTTGGGAGGAGGAATAATGGAAAGATGAAGCTTTTGTCATTTACGACAAAACGAGTAATCGAAGTTAGTTCCGACGAGGTAGCGTAGCTCAGTTGGTTAGAGCGCGAGACTCATAAGCTCGAGGTCACAGGTTCAATTCCTGTCGCTACTACCAAAAAACTCATCTTATTAAGATTATTTTTAATTATAATCACTACTAATATACCAAAATAAGTTTATAATATATAGGATAAACAAGGATTACATTTATGCCAAATATGCCAAACCCAGAAAATAATAACGCTCCTAGTAGTGAACATGACAAAATGGTTCAAGCAATGTTCAAAGACGGAATCGGCGAAAATGGAATTCCTCTCAAAATTGTTGAGAATATCCCAGAAAACGAAACAGATCTAGGAAAATATGCAGAAAGTTCAACATTTGGCGAACATCACTATAAAGACTGGACAAATCCTAGTGATGACGCTGATCCAGTACCTTCAGATGAGTCAAACGTTACGCAATTACCTGTACCTCCAAAGCAACCATAAAGTAAGCATATTCTTTACAGCAAAAATAAATAACTTATTGTCTTTTTTTAGACCATAGGCAGTGACTTTGACATGTCCCATGCCTATAATTATATATTGACCATCTCTATCAGAATCTGTCATCCAGAGCAATAAAATATCCTCATATTATGATGAGGATATATTATTTTTACTTTATTCTATGTTTAGTAGTTAGTTACCATCGTCATTCGCAAATATTTCGGCTTCGCGACGGGCAATAAATCCTAACAATTGTTCGGTGCTTCGCGGCTGATTCCATGATGCTAATTCTAGTCCCAATGAATTGCTTTCAACTACTTGTTCAATATCCGGTTGTGTTTCCATCTATGTATTTCCTTTTTTTGGTTTTATTGTTTTATATGTCTATTTAAGCATAAACTTGACTAATTTGCAATAGTTAAATACAAAATTTATGTAAATAACTATTCCTTTTCTCATTTATTTCCAAATTCTATAACGATAAGCTTTATTTTACTGGGGCTATATGATATAAATTAGAGTAGGGAAACTAGAAAATAAAAAATATGGATACAATTAGCTCTCTCGCAATCATATCTTTGGCAGCATTAATTCATGCTAGTTTTCAACTTAGTGTGAGTGTTTTAACTTTGCTGAGTGGTCATTCTATTGGTGCCAAACATTCACAGTCAAGGCTATTTCGCCTGACAACTAGTTTTGTAATTGGCGCAGGCACTATGACTTTATTACTGTTATCGTTTTTTTCTCTGCTTTTGATAAATATTTTCGGTAGTAACATACCACAAATTGTCTGGGCTGTTGGATGTGGGTTGTTGATTGGCGTTGGGATTGCTGTATGGATATTCTATTACCGTCATGAAAACGGTACAACTTTGTGGATACCACGTTCAATGGCAATCTATTTAAACAAACGCACAAAATTAACAAAATCAAGTGCAGAAGCATTTGGCCTAGGCCTTAGCAGTATCATTGGAGAAGTTATATTTATTATTGCCCCTATTTTTATTGCCACCTTAGTAATCATCCAACTACAACCAATGTGGCAACTTGTCGGAATTAGCATTTATACTGTCATATCTTTGCTGTCATTGTTAATCGTTTGGATATTAGTAGGCAACAGATACAATTTAGGCAAGATTCAAAAATGGCGAGAATCAAATAAATATTTTCTACAATTTGTAGCTGGTAGCGGACTGATAGTTTTGGCATTTTTTGTCTACGTAAGTGAAATAATTGGCAGCAGTGTTGGGTTCAAATAAAATGGACTTGGCTGTTGATATTATTAAACAAGGTGGCAAACGTCAATCGGAACGATTTATGCGCGAAAAACTCCATGCCAGCATCGTCGCAGCTTGTTTAAGCGTACGTGCGCCCGAAGGTCAAGCCGAACCAATCGCTAACGCAGTCTGTGAATCAGTTATAGTTTGGTTACGACAACATCCAGAAGTAACCAGTAATGATATTCGAATAGTTGCGACTAAACAACTCCGTATTCATCATCCCGAAGCGGCATATTTGTACGAACAACATCGCATCACAATTTAATTCGCCATACGGCGAAAGGAGACATCATGGCAAAAAAATACGAATTTGACTACGACCTAATTGTCATCGGCAGTGGTGCTGGAGGCAGTGCAGCTGCAACTATCGCTGTCCGTGAAGGCAAAAGAGTGGCCATTATTGAGTCTGGCAGTTTCGGTGGAGAGTCACCAAACTGGAGTGATATACCAACCAAAGCTTTGCTTCATGCGGCTAATCTGTATGATGAAGCTCGTCATGGATCCAGATTTGGATTACGCTCATCAACACTAGGCTATAACTACCCTTCACTTCGCAGTTGGAAAGAGTTGGCTGTCAAACGTACAGGAGCGGGTGGCAATCGTAAATATTACGAAAATCAAGGCATTGATACTTTCATCGGTCTGGCACACTTTTTATCACCTAACGAAATAAGCGTCAGTAGACGTCATTTATCATCAAGTAATTTTTTAATTGCTTCTGGGGCCAAATGGATCATACCTGAAATACCTGGACTTGAAACAATGAAATATCTGACGCCACGAACAATTCTAGAAACAATTCGCCCACCAAAAAGTTTGTTAATTATTGGCGGTGGCGACACAGGAATTGAAATTGCACAGCTAATGGCGATATTTGGGACAAAGGTTTTTATTGTCGAGCAGGCAAGTCGTTTATTGCCACACCACGATATTGAAATTGGTGAATTAATCGAACGAGTTTTGCGCGAACAAAAAGGCGTAACAGCCCTGACTCATTCTCGTGTTCTATCAGTTGAAAAAGATGGCTTATCAAAACGTGTCATTATTTCACAAGCCGGAACGGAAAAATCAGTCAAGGTTGATGAGGTATTAGTTGCAGCCGGTCGTGCCCCGAATGTTGATCTAGGACTCGAAAACGCTGGTGTAAAATATACCGCAAAGGGGATTAAGGTAAATAATTATTTGCAAACTAACATTAAACACATATTTGCAGCTGGCGAAGTCTTAGGTCAAAACAGTTACACCCATACTGCACTGCTTGAAAGTCAAATAGTCGCTAATAATATTTTCGAAAAAACTAAAATTGAACCAGATTATACAGCAACGACTGAGGTCATATTTACCAACCCTGGAATCGCAACTGTTGGATTGTCTGAAGATGATTGTTTAAAACGAGATTTACCTATTAACAAAGCAATTGCACCATTAAGTATTATTGCACGAAGCAACACATCAGATTTTCGAGATGGCTTTGTGAAAATTATTACCGACAAAAAAGGTGTTATAATCGGCGCCTCGATCGTTGCACCGCATGCTGGGGAAATTATTCATGAACTTGCCCTAGCTGTCAAACATGGTCTGACTGCCTATCAGGTTGCCGAAACCCCCCATGCTTTTCTCAGTTGGAGTGAAGCTGTACGGGTAGCCGCATCAAAATTAAGTAATACATAAAAATATAATAAATAAAAACCCGGTTAATGACCGAGTTTTTATTTATTTGTGACTATTTGTTATTTAGACTCGATTGATGATCCTGCTGCAATCGTTAATGCGCCTGAAACAATTAACGTTAATGCCAAGAAGAATACTAACAATAATGCGCCTGAAAGTGGATTAAAGACAACCCACAAAGCAAATAGTACTGATAAAATACCAGCAATAAGCATCATTATGTTATGTCCCCTAGATTCATTACCTCTAGAGTTAAAGCTATGAATTACATAATATATACCCTGTATACCAATCATAGCTGCGATTAGGTATAAGTTAAATGCAATGTACAAAACTGGCATATTCAGAACTATCAAACCAAATAGTATTGATACAGCACCAAGTGCTACGCTCAATCCCCTGTGGCCTTTGTCTTTTTGGGCGAAAAAACCCATAGCTACTAAAATTATACCGTGGATTATGCCGTAATAACCAATGAATAACAATATGGTCGTCACCGTAATCCCTGGGATTAATAATATTGCCAGTCCTAGCAATACTGCCAATACACCCTCAAATATTATGTAAGCCTTTGCAGACTTTAGATACTCTGTTGTCTCCATATACTCCAACTTTCTATTTATTATTTCTAATTTAATTGTATACCTTTATTTATGATATTCAATATTTAAAATGGTTAAGAATATTTATATATTAAAAAATTATTATGGTGTAAGATAGCGAATAATAACAACTCCAGAACCACCCATACCACCAGTGCCCTGATACCAAGCACCACCGCCACCGCCACCAGTATTTGGAGTTCCCGCATTACCATTGCCCGCTGATCCACTTCTGCCGGCACCACCACCATGTGTTGCAGAGCCTGGAGTACCACCGTAGACTCCTCCTCCACCCCCACCAGCATATCCTACGGACGTACCAGAAATACTATTGTTGTAACCTGCCCCTCCATTACCATTTTGACTACCAGCACCCGACGCGCCTGCAGTAGCGGCACCACCACCACCACCAGATACATGGGGATAGCCATAGACATTCCCCCCGCCAGGGTTACCTTGTCCAGCTGGAGTCGCTGCACCCCCAACTGATTGCGAAGGATTGACTTCTCCTGCATTTCCTCCACCTGATGCACCTGCTAATCCTGGGCTCCATGCTCCGCCGCCGCCACCGCCGCCTTTAGCAGTATACGAACCAAAAATGCTATCCCCACCAGTGCTACCTAAAGAGTGAGGATACATATAATTTCCCCCCGCACCACCATTGCCAACAGTAACAGCCATAGTTCCTGTCAAAGTGATAGTGCCAGTAAGGTAACCACCTGCTCCGCCACCGCCATGAGAACCGCCACCGCCACCGCCGACTACCAAAACTTCTGCGTCAATTGTTCCGTTTGATGTGACAAGCGTACCACTGCTCGTATAGGCTATAACAGTATAAGCGCCATCTGTATTCTTAATGCCCCCACCTGTAGTCGTCGTTGTAAAAACTGGAGCTAACTCTGGGCTAGTACTTTCAGTAATAATATACGCAACACTAGATTTTGAATTTTTTAGCAAAAATGTTTGTGGACTTGTCCCTACGGCTGGTGTGTAAATAAATGTATTCCCTGGACTAGTTTTTATACAGTATTTTATATCGTCTGAAGGACAGTAGCTATTACCACTAACGGCAAGTGGAGATGTTGGATAAGCACCATGATCAACATAATATAATTTTAATTGCTTAGAAGCACTAGTAAGATCAGATTGTAATGATACAGCCGTAGCTTTTTGAGAGATTCCTGTATATGAGACAATAGTAATGGCAGCAAAGATTGCTATGACGACTATGACAACTAATAACTCAACTATAGTAAACCCAAAATAATTGTTCTGATTAGCAACTTTCATATAGGTATTTTAGCATAAGTGCTAAAGATAGACCTGTTCTATCAGGTTTATTTAATTATTCTTATGGTTGCGGGAGCAGGATTTGGCGGAGTGCAGAAAAAAAAGCACCGAAGGTATTTTCTTTTCAAGCAAGCGGAGGAGTAAAGCGATATCTGCGATTTTTATGATTCAAAGAATCATAAAAACGGTGGTTTAAATCCCCCGTATTAATATTTTTCAAAAGATAACCAACTCACGAAAAAACGACCACTATCGTGATCGTCTTGTCTTGGTTGCGGGGGGTGGATTTGAACCACCGACCTGATGGTTATGAGCCATCCGAGCTAACCACTGCTCCACCCCGCGGCACATATATCAGATTAACAGATACGGACTACTATTGCAAGTTTATCCCGTTAGAAATAATTATCTAACGGGACTGGTCTATTTTGAAATTCTTATATTATTACCACCAAATAAAAAATTCATCCATTGATTAAAATTGCTAGTTTTAACAACTATAAACGATGATTTTGTCGCGGCTACTTTATCAGCATTTTTGACTGCGTCTGAATTAGGTGGCAAAACTAATAATCTTTCGCCTGGTGTGACTAAACCCAACCGTTGACGAACGGCTAACTCTTTGTACTCATCCGTTTTGTAATATCGTTGCTCTAATTTGGCGTTATCTGTATCTAGTTGCGCAACAATTAATTGACGAGATTTGTCGTCCAATTCTTTTTGTAATGAAAAATTACGCTGCATCATTTGCAGTGATCCCCAAACCCAATTTGCAGCAATGATGAAAGCGATGACAATAACAATGTTATTTAATGTCAGATATTCATGTCTGAAACGATAATATATTCGACGAATGTTTATTTTTTTCATAATGTTATAAATATATTATAGCCCAACGGTGTAAAATAGGCTATAATAGCCATAGTCTTAGGACAATCGCGGGGGTGTAGCTCACCGGTTAGAGCAGGCGGCTCATAACCACTTGGTAGTTGGTTCAATTCCAACCACCCCCACCACAAAGCTTATGACAACATAGGCTTTTTTATTTAAATAAATACGCCCACAATAAATAAATTATATCGCCTCAATTGTATCGAAGTAGGCTTTAATGTCATCGCTTATTTTAACCCAAACTGCATCAAGGGTTTCACTACCCGTTTGATAACAACCCTGCTGATGTGAATGATACACATAATAGCTATTGCCTATCTTTTTTATCATGCTCGGGTCACTTCCATAGGCTTCTTCAACCGCCATCGCCTGACCAGCCTGATAGACCTTGTCACCGGTCGTCAACTTACTAAAGGTGGCTGGGGCCTGACTAACATCAGCGCAGACACCACTCAAATCTTGTGATGTAAAACTGACCGTAGGCATATTTGGAGTACCAAGGTTGCCACTGCCACCGCTAGAGTCGATGCTATATGTAACTGGATGAGAACCTTTATAGATCCCCTTTATACCCCATTCAGTAATCTTGAATGTATTTTTATCCTCTACGACAGTACCGGATGATTTGTTGTTACCTTGAGTTGATGTTTTTGGAGAAGCATCTGTTTTCGAAACATTATCTTTCTTCTGAATAACGTTCTGATAGAATACATATCCCAAGGTGCCGATTAAACCAACCGCTAGTATTACGGTAATAATCATTAGATGTGCAAAGCCTGATTGATATTTTTGTTTGTTCACGAGATGCCCTTTCGTAAAGTGATATTAGTTGTGCTTATTTAATCAGCTTTTAATGTTTACTGCAAGTAATAATGGTTCTATAACATTATGGTAGTATCAGTTCCCTAGCCACATTCATCCCAGATAGCTGATTATATAAACCTTTAAGCTGTTGATATAATTGGTTCCAAGAAAATCCACTCAAGTCCACCATAACGCTTATGCTTAAAAAAACCTTCGGGTCTTTTTTGCTATAATCAGCTTATGGGTATTGCCTCATTCACTGCTAAACTTCAAAAAGGAACATCCAAGGGAAGCTGGACTTATGTTGTTTGGCCAGAATCAGTCAGCTTCTTTGGGACTCGTGGTTTAGTAAAAGTAAAAGTTACTGCAGATGGCCACCTTTTTAGAACTTCATTTATGGCTATGGGTAATGGGAACCATATGCTACCTATAAAGGCCGAGATTCGTAAACAGATAAATAAAGATGTCGGAGATGAGATAGATATCGACATTATTGAGACGATTGCTAAATGATACGTAATAAATATCGAAAAATGTTGATTGTATTTATTGCATTGCTTCTATTAATCGTTGCCTCCATCTCAATTTATTGGCTGTTGGTTTTACAAAAAGCACATAGCACCTTTAATGATTACTATGATTTCAGAGGCTGCGTTAAGTTAATAGGTAAAAAAAGTAGCTACGGAACCTGTGAACTGAACTCAGGCAAAGTAATAAAAATCGTTTAATACCAAAATAAATGGTATCTGGACGGGGACTTGCCTACAGGATTCTTGTCACTATAAAAGTTCTTTGACAAGTGTAGTTGGTTCCATACTAACTACTTATTGCTAACGTCTTACTATTTTGAATGGCGTTTACTATGCTAACCATTTCCATAAGTTCAGACTTGATCTGATTCCATTTCGTCACAGCCAAACCGCCAAACATAATCATTATAGGTAGAGGCCACATCGACCTTTATTTTAATTTTTGATATAATTTTTATAATTAGAAAGATTTTCACATTCATACTGCATTATAAACGACTAAATAACTCGAAAAGTTTAATGATTTTAAGGACGGGAAATGAAAGAAAAAGCAATAATAGTACAAAATCTTACCAAGAATTACGGTGATTTAATCGCCGTGAACGACATTTCATTTGAAGTTGAAAAAGGAACAGTATTCGCCTTTCTGGGTGTAAACGGCGCTGGGAAAAGTACGACTATTGGCTGTATAACTACAACAAATAGTATCACCAGCGGAAAAATATTTATAAATAACCTAGAAGTCGGTAAAGACAATAATAAAATCAATAAAGAGATTGGTGTTGTTTTTCAAACTTCTCTGTTAGACGATTTGTTGACAGTTCGCGAGAATATAATAACCAGAGCGGCCTTTTACAAACTCGGTCAAAAACTCAAACCAAGGTTAGAAGAGCTAACAAAAAGTCTTGAAATGGAATTATTCATTGATCAACGCTATGGCACACTATCCGGTGGGCAAAAGCGTCGAGTTGACATTGCAAGAGCACTTATTCACCAGCCAAGTATATTATTCCTAGATGAGCCAACTTCGGGCCTCGATCCGTCAAGTCGCAAGAACGTTTGGGACGCCATTTACGGTCTCCAGAAAAGAACTGGACTTACTGTATTTCTCACTACGCACTATATGGAAGAAACCGAAAAAGCAAATATGGTCTATCTAATTGAAAAGGGGGAAATAGTCGCTAACGGTACACCTCAATCACTAAGAGCCAAATATAGTAGAGACCAACTTAAATTAGTTTCGTCTGACAACAAATCATTGCTAAAACGACTCAACAATAAAAATTTAAAATACAGAATTAAAGACGAAACAGTAATAGTGGATATTGCTTCAAGTTCTGACGCTCTATCATTTCTTAAAGCAAATGAAAAAGTTATTTCAGACTTTGAATTCATTCACGGAAAGATGGACGACGTATTTTTAGAATTAACTAATAACAATGAGAATAAAGAGGTTAAAAAATGATGCTTAGCTTGATTTTTAGAAATCTAAAATTGTATTTCAGAGACCGAGCCGGCGTTTTCTTTTCCATGCTCGGTCCCATTATCGTGTTTGCTCTTTATACAGTGTTTTTAGGTAACGTTACTGTCAATAACCTAATTAGCTCTTTCCCTCATGCGGATATAAATAAGATAAATAACTATGTTAATGCCTGGGTATTTGCCGGTATTTTGGCAATTGTCCCTGTAACAACCAGCTTAGCCGCTATTCAGGTTTTTGTAGTCGATAGGGCTTATGGTCGTTTTAAAGATTTCGCCGTCTCACCAATTAAACCGGCAAAAATCGTAATCGCCTATCTAGGATCAACTTTCATTATATCTTTAATTATGACTTCAATAATGTTTGTTATAACAGAATTATACCTGGTTTGGAAAGGCGGCAGTTGGCTGAGCAGTTCCGATTTATTTGGAGCAATCGCCATACTAATATTGTTATGCGCTGTCTTTTCTGCGCTTTCCGGGTTGATTGTAACTTTTATCAAAAGCGTATCTGCACTCTCTTCTATCAATACAATAGTGGGGACTTTGGCTGGATTCTTGGCAGCCATATATGTGCCCATAGGATCACTTCCGAAAGCTTTTGCCAATATATTAAATACCCTGCCATTTTCTCAGGGAGCTTCATTAGTAAGGCATTACATAGCGTCAGAGCCTCTGACTAAATTTGCTAACGGTAATAATTTAATTACAACAAAAATGAACGAAATTACCGGTATGGTACTGACCGTGGGCGACAGAACATTAAATAACCAATTTATTATATTTGTCCTTATATCATTGTTCTTCATCTTTACTATAGGAGCAGTATTACGAATATCAAGGAAGATAGGATAAAAATAAAGCCATGAATA
>CAIPOF010000040.1 GCA_903866605.1 uncultured bacterium
AATACTGCATAAGCAATTATTGCGATAATTATTGGGTCGCGCAAAATATTGAATTTCTTGGTTTTATATAGCAAATATAGAGCCATAACGCCCGCAATCAGCATTAATATTTCTTTCCATGATTTAATTAGTAAACTGTAATCAGGCCATAAGGTTTCTAAGCCAACACTTATTGGTGCATGCAATACAATTCCACCAAAGATAATCATAAGTATCAAAATGTAAATCTTCCCAATCAGACTGGGTTTTTCAAATTTTTGATTTTTACTTCCTACCATCTACTACCTACTATCTACCATTCGTCGTACGGCGAAACTACCTACTACTTACTATATACTATCTGCCACCTACCAACCTCCAAAGATGGTATAATTGGATTACTTATGATAGGTAAAAACACCAAATTCTATAGTTTAATCCTGATAATAATCGATACATTAGTGCTTTTGGGTGCTTTTGTTCTGGCATACATCGCCCGAGTAAAATATGATCCTCGACCTCTGCTGGTTAATATTCATGCTTATGATTATTTATATGCTTATATTCTGATAATACCTTTCTGGATATTAATATTTGCCTTCCTTGGTCTGTACCAATCAAGCACTTATAATCGCCGACTAGTTGAGTGGTCCAAAATAGCAGTTGGCTCATTTATCGGTGTCCTTTTAGTAATTGGCTGGCAATACGTCAGTGGTGAAAAAATATTACCCGCCAGATTAGTCGCAGTTTATGTACTAATTGCGGCATTTATTCTAATTGTTATTGAACGTGAAGTGTTGCGCCTGATTCGTAGTCTGATGTTTCGATATGGCAAGGGCGTTAGTCGAGTTCTGCTAATTGGTGAATCAGAAGCTACCAGTGATATTGCACGTAATCTTGCCAATACAGTAAAAAGTGGCTACCAGATAGTTGCTATAGCAGGGCCTAAAAAGATAGTGCCAAATGAATTAAAGGTTCAACATTATCCATTAGTCGAAAATGCATTACGTGATATTAAAGTTAATAATATCACCACAATTATTCAAACTGACCTGTATGATTCGGCTGATCGCAATCAAAAAATTTTGGGGTCTGCTCAATCCCATCACATCAGTTATAGTTTTATACCTGGTGAAGCCGAGTTTTATTCAGGCAAAAATACAATTGATGTATTCCTGGGTTATCCAATGATATCTGTTTATCAGACACCTCTGGTTGGTTGGGGCGCAATTGCCAAACGTATTTTCGACCTTATCATCAGTCTGGTTCTAGCGATCATTGTAATACCAATTTTGTTGGTAATTTATATCATTAAAAAGATTGCTGATCCAGGCCCGGCATTTTATATTAGTAAACGCCTCAGTCGGTTTTCGGAACCAATTAAATTAATCAAATTCCGTAGCATGGACGCCAAATATGGGGCAAGGGATGCCAGCGAAGACTTTCGCGAAATGGGACGAGCTGACCTGATACCCGAATACGAAAAGAACCGCAAAGTTGAAAACGACCCACGCATTACTGGTTTTGGGAAATTCCTTCGCGCCACATCATTGGACGAATTACCACAAATATTTAATGTCATAAAAGGTGATCTAAGTTTAGTTGGCCCCAGACCAATTTTGCCTCAGGAAATAAAACTTGCTCATGATCGAACCGCATTACTCCACAGTGTTAAATCAGGTGTAACAGGGATATGGCAAGTGTCTGGACGAAACGAATTGACATTTGATGAAAGAATCGAGCTGGAACTTTATTATGCCCAAAACTGGACCTTCTGGTTGGACATAAAAATATTGTTCAAAACAATTGGAGTCGTCCTTCGAAAAAAAGGAGCAAAGTAATGCCAAGCCCAAAAATTGCCATCGTCCACGATTGGTTGACAAATATGGGTGGTGCCGAAAATGTCGTTTTGGCTATGCATGACGCTTTTCCCGATGCACCAATTTACACCTCGACCTTCGCACCAGAAAATATGCCGAAATTTGAAGGGATGGATGTCCGAACAACTTATTTACAAAACCTACCAAGACCACTGCGTAAATTACATAAATTTTTTCCAATGCTTCGTGTAAATGCCTTTAAAAAACTTGATTTATCCGAATTTGACATTATTCTCAGCAGCAGTAGCGCCGAGGCAAAGCAAGTTCAAAAAACTAGGTCAAATCAAATTCACATCTGTTATTGTCATACTCCAATTCGCTATTACTGGAGTCATTATGATGAATACAAAAAAGATCCTGGATTTGGCAAACTAAATTGGCTGGTTCGCATGGCAATGCCATTGATGGTCCCCGGTCTTAAAAAAGCTGACTTCGCGGCAGCTCAAAAAGTTGATATTTTTATTGCAAACAGCACCGAAGTCCAAAAACGAATAAAAAAGTATTACAACAAATCATCAACTGTCATTCATCCACCAGTTGATGTTGGTCGATTCGAACCAGCTCGGAAGCGTAGTAATTATTATGTGGCGCTCGGTCGTCAGGTACCATATAAACGTATTGATTTGGCTGTAATGGCCGCAACTAAACTTGGACTACCACTAAAAGTGTACGGCAATGGTGCTCAACACCAAAGTTTAGTCGATATGGCCGGCCCTAGTGTGCAATTTTTTACCGACCGGTTTGGTGACGCATCGGACGATGCCGTAACAACCGCCTTAAACAGTGCTCGCGGTTATATTTTCCCATCCGAAGAAGATTTTGGTATAGTTTCTGTCGAGGCCATGGCTGCTGGTGCACCAGTAATTACCTATGGCAAAGGTGGCGCGCTTGATATTGTTCAAGATGGCGAAAGCGGAGTATTATTTCACGAACAATCAGTCGACGCTGTAGTTGACGCAATTAAACGCTGCCAACAAATAGAGTTTTTGCCAGGAACATTACGACGCAAAGCCAAACGTTTCGATAAAAGTTTATTCCTAACCAAAATCAGGAAGATAGTAGATAGTAGGTAGTAGTTAGTAGATGGTATGGAATATACGTATAAGGCAATGAATTTTTGTCTCATTTTTTCTACTATCTACTATTTACTACCTACCACCTACTAATTATTCCACCGTGACGCTCTTAGCTAGATTGCGTGGTTGATCAACATCATTACCTCGCGCTACTGCCATGTAATAGGCGAATAATTGCTGAACAACGTTAATTAAAATCGGTGCTAAAATATCTAATTTTGTGTTAATCCGAATTACTTCTTCGGCCTGAATTTCTTTTTTACTATTTGTAATAGCAAAAATATGCCCGCCTCTGGCGTTAACCTCTTCTAATGTACTGAGGCTTTTATCAAACAACCAATTATCGATTAAAAGTGCCACTTCAAAAAACGCATCGTCAACCAGTGCAATCGGGCCATGCTTTAACTCGCCTGCTGCATAACCTTCGGCTTGGATGTATGATATTTCTTTTAATTTTAATGCCCCTTCCATAGCAATCGGAAAAAGTGTATCGCGACCGAAATAAAGCGCATGTTCGTACTGCGCGTACCTCTTTGCTACTTTGGCAACCTTGTCTTTGTATTTAGAAACAATTTTTTCGATTTCATCAGGCAGTTTAGCTAATTCATCAATATATTTTGACATGATTTGCATACCAGTACCCTTCGCCTGGGCGACTTGGATACCAAACATAGTGATTGCCGCCACTTGTGAGGTAAAAGCCTTGGTAGAGGCTACAGATATCTCTGGGCCGGCATGGACATAGACTCCTCCATCAACTTCACGGGCTATAGTCGAACCAACTGCGTTTATGATGCCCAATGTTTTGACTCCTCGTCTTTTTATCTCGCGCAGACAGGCAAGTGTATCAGCTGTCTCGCCAGATTGTGAAATAACCAGCGCAATTGTGTTTTTTGGCAAATGGAATGTTCGATAACGCAGTTCGGATGCCGCCACAACATCAATTGTCAGTCCATCAACCAATTGTTCCAAATAATATGACCCCAAAAGCCCTGCATAATAGGCTGTACCACAACCAATGATTGTAACGTGTTCAATTTTCCTCAGTTCCGCAGAACTTAAATTCAAACCACTTAACAGCACTGACTTATCTTTGGTATTTATTCGACCGCTTAGAGTCGAACGAAGAGTTGTTGGTTGTTCGCATATTTCTTTTAACAAAAAATGATTATAGCCTTGTTTTTGGATAGCCTGCATATCAACTTCTATAGTTTCAACCTGCGCCGAAATTGGTTGTGACGCTAAATCACGCAGTTCAACACCATTTTTTCGACAAATCGCCATTTCACCATCATTTAAATAGATTGCTCGGTTGGTATAACCAATCAAGGCCGATGCATCACTGGCAATATACGTTTCGTCATCATCAATCCCAATAATTAGTGGACTACCAGATCTGGCGACAATAATTTGATCCGGTTCACGAACTGAAACAACCGCAATCCCATATGTACCGACAACTAATTTCAATGCCTGATTAACTGCATCCGCCAGAGTCGTATTCGCATCATATAATGAATCAATTAAGGCTGCTAATACTTCACTGTCAGTCTGAGTAATAAATTTATGCTTTTTTAATTCCGACTTTAATTCTTTGTAGTTTTCAATAATGCCATTATGAACCAGATAGATATCACCAGCCTTATGTGGGTGAGCATTTGTTTTTGACGGTTCACCGTGCGTTGCCCACCTGGTATGTCCGATTCCGATTGTACTGATTGACTTATTCTTATCAGCCAGTTTTTCTAATTCTGATACTTTTCCTTTGGCGCGTAATAAAGTCGCTTTTTGATCTGATCCAATTGTAACGATTCCGGCCGAATCATAGCCTCGATATTCCAAACGGTGCAGGCCACCAATCAGATAATTTTGCGCTTGCTTGTTGCCGATACATCCTACTATTCCGCACATACAGTAATTTCTCCTTTGATTTCTAGTACCCATTATAGACTAGGCCATGTTGTTGATAAAATATTGTTAAAATTTATAACATATTTATTAAGCTTGCATTAAGTTTATACTTTGTTATACACTGTCATTTGTAAATATAGCAATATGTTTGCTCTTTGTTTGTTCATTCTCATTAAAAACATTCAGGGATACCGAAAACACCTGACGAAAGTCAGGTGTTTTTCCTTGGAAAAACCACTACCTACCAAAAAAATTACTTCTGTAATTTTTTGGCGACCTCACCCGTCCTGTAACTAACATCTTTTCTGGAAACTAATATTCCATCCGGCGTGTTTACAACAACTACATTGTCCAAGCCAATAACGGCAATTGGTTTTCCGTCCTCTTCGTTTCTAACGTAAACGTTTTCAACATCAATCGCATGAATGTTATCACCACTAAAATAATTGCCACGTTCATCTTGGGGGACAACGTCGTGTAAATCCTTGAACGATCCAATATCCATCCAATCAAAACTGGCTGCAACTACTGCAAGACTTTTGGCTTTTTCAATCAAAGCAATATCGATTACTTGATTATCAAATGATAGGTAAGCATCGTTATAA
>CAIPOF010000041.1 GCA_903866605.1 uncultured bacterium
ATTTTAGCATAAGTGAGATTAGTTCAGAAACGACGAACCTTTTCTGTCTTTACTGGATATAATCGGATAAGTCACTTCTTTTCGTCTTTGGCGGATGTCAATTGGATATTTACCATTGAAACAAGATGTCGAGAACATCGATTCTTTCAGTCCAGTGGCGTTTATCATGCCCCTAAATGAGATAAAGTTAAGTGTGGTCGATCCCAGATATTTATTTATCTCGGCGATAGACCGATTAGCGGCGATTAAATCAGCTTGTTTAGGCAAATCAATCCCATAAAAATCCGGGAATTTAACGGGGGGCGAACTGACTAAAAAGTGCACTTCTTTGGCCCCGGCTTCGAATAACATCTTAACGATTTGCCGCGAAGTCGTTCCGCGCACTATCGAATCATCGACTACCACTACCCGCTTGCCTTTAATGATACCTTTTAACGGTGCTAATTTCAGTTTTACGCCCTGTTCGCGGATGTGTTGTTCGGGTTCGATGAACGTCCTATGTATATATCGGCTTTTTATAATTCCGGTTTCATAAGGAATTTCGCTGGCTGTAGCATAACCTATCGCAACAGGGATAGCACTCTCCGGGACCGGTACTACGATATCTGCATCAATTTTGTATTCACGGGCCAGTTCCGTACCAAAATTTTTCCTGACTTCATAAACCGATTTTCCCAGCAGTTGGCTGTCCGGGCGCGAAAAATAAACGAATTCGAAGATGTCTAGCTTTTGGATACTTTTTACGATTTGTTTACGATGTAATCCGGTGTCGTCGACAACTACCATTTCGCCAGGATGAACGTCGCCAATATGTCTGGCGCCGATTGGATGAAAAGCGCAAGTTTCGGATGCAAAAACATATCCGCCATTTAATTTGGCAATCGAAAGTGGACGTATACCGTACTGGTCGCGGATTGCAATCATCTTGTTTTTGCTCATTATCAGTATCGAAAATGCGCCGGTCATCAGCGGATAAATCTTTTCGACGGCTTTTTCCAAATCCATTCCGTCACTCGTCAGACTATAAATTGCCTCTGTAATCAAGGTCGAATCTGATGTTTCAGACGTTTTAATTCCCTTTTTCTTCAAAAAATCAGTCAATTGTGTGGTGGTTGGCAAATTGCCGTTATGAACCAGTACGATTGAACCATCAGGGACCTCAATCGGATGGGCGTGTATCAAATCCGTACCTGACGAGGTCGAATAGCGATTGTGGCCAACGGCAGCATGCCCTGTTAAACTCTTGATTACATCTTCACTGAAAACCTGGGAAACCAGGCCGTTATTTTTATAGCAAAATATTTTTTTACCGTCTGTTGATGCAATACCAGAACTTTCTTGGCCACGATGTTGTAACGCATATAGACCGAAAAAAGTCAGTCGGCTGACGTCTAATCCCTTACCGTATATTCCAAACACGGCACATTTTTCCCCGATTTCACTCATTATACCTATTATACTCTTGAATACTGCACTACGCATTAGTCATTTATATTATATAACTAATCAAATATGACGAACCATTTCTGATAAATGTCCGTTCTTTTTATAGCTTTTTTTAATGTGCGGTATATAATAATTAAGTAAATTAGATAAGTCCAAAGGAGAATATTATTATGGCGAAAAAACCACAACCAACAGATACAAAACTAATTTTTATCAAAATTTCGCGAGGTCTTTCGTACTTTGTTTACGGTTACTCGCTCGTAGCCAGCGCATTTTTAGGTATTACATTCTTTTTGCTGCTTTTCAGTGCCAACGCCAGTACACCGTTTGTTGAATTCGTGTACAAAACCAGCGCGGCCTTCCTGGGGCCATTCAGGGGCATTTTTCCAGTTAGGTCAATCAGCGAAACAGGTTATTTCAGCCCTTCAATCATTTTTGCCATCATTATGTATATGATTTTAGCACTATGTATGAATGCTTTGATCAACTACGTAACACTTAAAATGGTCAAGCATCAAAAAGAACTAGAAGAAATCGCAGAATAATACAACTAGCTAACAAAACTGAAATATGTTTCTAAATTTTTCGAATTGCTTAGTTGCCTGCTGTATAAAGGTTTTGAACTTCTTCTGCTGATAATGCAGTGGAATAAATACTAACCTCATCAATTGTTCCATTAAAAAAACGGTCATTATCTATTGATCTTTTACCAATACTTACTGCGCTATTCGACGTTAATATACTACCACTATGAGCAATGCTATTCTCCAATACGCCGTTTATGTATATTTTCATTATTTGTTTATCATAAGTTGCAACTACAAAATACCAAACATTATTAACTGGTGCAGTGTTACTTACAACCCATTTTGCCCCAACTGTCGTCCTAAGGCCAAATTCAAATGCAGTGTTCGAACTATTATGCTGAAGTCGATACTGATTATCCGAATTCTTATTAATTATTGATGCCCATGACAAACCAGCACTCGGATTAATATTCCATTTAATCCAAGCCGAAAGCGTTATTGCCTCGGTTGGGTTAAGATTTGCTGAATTATTAATGGTCACATAATCATCTGTTCCATCGAAAAAAAGTGAGTTATTGATTTTACCCGCAGTCCACAAAGGCGAATTACTTGGACAACTTGGTCCAAGATTACCGTTATTACCACTAAAATTGTCGACAGCATTACAGCCGGCACCATCATCAAAAGTCCAACGACTTATCGGATTAGTCATAACAAAACCCCCACCAAAGACAGGCCCACCAATCACAATTGTCTGGCCCAACTCGGCTGCACTAGCATAAACAACTGGACGATCGGCTGATGTTTTATAGATATAATAACCTGTCCCGTTAGTTGAAGTTGATTTTGGATCGATTGGCAAGGAAACTAAATACCTACTACTTTCATTCAAAACCGATAAATCAGCCATTCCTGTGCAATTACTTGCATTCGTACGACAAATTTCTAACGGTGTTGTGCCAATTGATGACGGTAGCACACTTTTATCAATCACATATTGATTCGTCGCCGAATAAATAGCATTTATATCACTTTGGCGTTGAGTATTTCTAACATTTGCCGTTTGACGAAATGGGTTAATAGCAATAATTACAATTGCAGCCATAACGGCCAAAATTGCAATAACTAGTAATATTTCTATTAGAGTAAAAGCCTTTTTATTTTTTGTTGCTTTTTTATGCATACAATACCTGTATTATAACATAATAATTTTGCATCAATAGCTGATTAAAAATTACGAACCTTTTAGCTTTTTTTAGACATATTCCATTGTTAAATATGACTTTTTAATTTTTACATCATTAATAATAAAAAATAACTGATATAATTAAAGATATATTGATAAAAAGGAGGTGTATTTTTTATGGCTAAAATTAAACGTATTTGGCTTTTTCGCGAAGGTAATGCAACGATGCGTGACGAACTTGGAGGCAAAGGTGCAAATCTAGCCGAAATGACCAAAATTGGTCTGCCAGTTCCTGCCGGCTTTACAATAACGACAATGACATGCAACGAATATACCGAACTTGGCGGTCAACTACCGGGTGGTTTTATGAAAGAAGTCAAGACAGCTCTAGGAGACGTCGAGAAAGACATGGGCAAAAAACTGGGCGATGCGACTAACCCACTGTTAGTTTCAGTCCGTTCGGGATCAAAATTTTCGATGCCAGGCATGATGGATACAGTTTTGAACCTTGGCCTGAACGACGTTACAGTCAAAGCCCTAATTAAAGAGACCGGCAACGCTCGTTTCGTTTACGATTCTTACCGCCGTTTCCTGATGATGCTTTGCGATGTGGCTTTTTCAAAACCAGACAACAAACTTGCCAAACACGATTTTGAAGTTATTTTTAGCGACCTGAAAAAGAAACTTGGCGTCAAAATTGACACTGATGTCGATGCCGAAGGCCTGAAAAAATTAGTCGAACTATATAAAGTACACATCAAAAAAGAACTTGGCCGAGATTTCCCACAGGACGTTTTCGAACAACTGCAAATCTCTATCGAAGCCGTATTCCGTTCATGGAATAACGATCGCGCCAAAATTTACCGCAAACGCGAAAAAATCTCTGACAACCTGGGAACCGCTGTTAATATTCAGGCAATGGTGTTTGGAAATATGGGTGATGACTGTGGCACAGGCGTTGCTTTTACCCGCGATCCAGCCGCTGGTCACAACAAGGTTTTCGGTGAATATTTGATGAATGCCCAGGGCGAAGACGTAGTCGCCGGCGTTCGCACCCCAATGCCAATTGCACAGCTTAAAACCCAAAATCCAGCAATTTTTAAAGAGTTCATTGATATTTGTGAAAAACTTGAAAACCACTATCGCGACACCCAAGATATTGAATTTACAATCGAACATAACGTCTTATACATTCTGCAGTGTCGAACCGCAAAACGATCTGGACCAGCGGCAGTAAAAATTGCCGTTGACATGGCGCATGAAAGTTTAATTGACCAAAACACTGCCCTAGCCCGCATCAGCCCAGAACAATTGGACCAATGCCTGCACGCAATTATTGCACCAGGCACAAAATACACCGTTTTAGCCAAAGGTTTGCCAGCCGGTCCAGGCGCTGCCAGCGGAATCGCAGTCTTTGACGCTCACCGCGCAGCCGAACTTGGCAAAGGTGGCAAAGGACAAAAAGTCTTGTTGGTTCGCGCCGACACCAGCCCAGATGATTTAAAGGGAATTTTGGCCAGCGAAGGTGTATTGACCGAAAGAGGTGGAATGACCTCTCATGCTGCCCTAGTCGCTCGCGGTTTTGGCATACCGACTGTTGCCGGTTGCTCGTCTATACGTGTTGACGCCAAAAATCGCCAGTTTACAATTGGCAACAAGACCATTCACGAAGGTGATTTCATCTCGATTAATGGTACATTGGGCGAAGTTATCGAAGGCAAAGTTGCCGTTGTTGATCCTGAAATGACCGGTGAATTTGGTGAATTAATGCAGTGGGCCGACGAGACTCGCCGCCTAAATATCCGTACCAACGCCGATACTCCCGAAGATGTTGCATTGGCCGTCAAATTCGGCGCCGAAGGTGTTGGTCTTTGCCGTACCGAGCACATGTTCTTTGCAACTGACCGCCGACCAATCGTTCAGGCCATGATTATGTCTGAAACAGATGCCGAGCGCCAAGTCCAACTGGACAAATTACTAACTTTCCAGCGCAAAGATTTCGTCGAAATTTTCAAAGCCTTGGATGGACGTCCAGCTACAATCCGCCTAATTGATCCCCCTCTACATGAATTTTTGCCAAATCTAGAGGATTTAATCGAAGAAGTCGCAACGCTGCGCGCCAAAGGCAAATCCGATCCGAAAAAGGAAGAAATGCTATCCAAAGTCCAATCGATGCACGAAGTTAACCCAATGATGGGTCTGCGCGGTTGTCGACTTTCAATCGTCTTCCCTCAGATTGTGGAAATGCAAATTCGCGCGATTATCGAAGGTGCTATTGCTTCCAAAAAAGCCGGCATCGATGCCCTTCCCGAGATAATGATCCCACTGGTTGGACATGTTAATGAATTTAAATGGCTACGCGAAAAACTAGATAAAACTGCCCGCGAAATCATAAAAAAATCGAATCAAGATATCGACTACAAGATTGGAACCATGATCGAAATTCCACGCGCCGCCCTAACGGCTGACCAAATCGCACAACATGCCGAATTCTTTAGCTTTGGCACCAACGATTTGACGCAAATGACATTCGGTTATTCGCGCGATGATTCAGACCGCTTCTTAAATACCTACATCGAAGAAAAGATTTTACCAGGCGATCCATTCGAATCAATCGACCAAGAAGGCGTCGGGCAATTAATCGAAATTGCCGTGCAAAAAGGTCGCTCTGTCCGGCCAAAACTAAAGGTCGGTATTTGTGGTGAACACGGTGGTGAACCAGCATCAATTGCTTATTGCCACAATATTGGCCTAGATTACGTCAGTTGTAGCCCTTACCGCGTACCGATTGCACGACTAGCAGCGGCCCAAGCCAATTTGCCCGACACCGAATCAAGTCGTGACAAGTAGTCATTAAAAATTAAATCATACTGCTCATTCTGAGAGTAGTTTGCACTGTTGTCGCGACTTTTACTTCGGTTTTTAATGTCTCCTGATTCAGGATTGATATTACACACTTAAAATGCAAACTACTTTTTTTAAAAAATAATAATCTTCATAAAGTTTGTGCTTGGTTTATAATATATTTAGATGCGCACACAGCAAATTCCCAAAAAGGATTTAAAACAACTAAGACCGGTTGATTTTATTCCGTTTGAATATCACTATTCCCGACGCGGACTAATAATGACGGCTGCAGAGATTAGGTTTTTCAAACATCTAGAATCTTTAATTGGCAAAAATTACTATATTTTTCCTCAAATTCACTTATCTACCTTGTTTGACCACAAAATATATGGCCAACATTTTTGGTCTGCTTTTCAACACATAAACAGAAAATCCGTGGATTTTGTCGTGTGTTCAAAGAACGATGTTAAGCCACAATTTGCTATTGAATTGGATGATTGGAGCCATAAACTGGAACACAGAAAACAGCGAGACGCAGAAGTTGAACGTATTTTTTATAGAGCCAGGCTACCGTTAATCAGGTTTAAAAGCGAGCAAGGACTTACTGTTCGAACCATAGTAAACGAAATAAAAAATAATACCCAATCTCATAATGCATGAATAAATATGACCTCTAGATTAGTAATTACGGCAATATAGAATATTCTAACCTCATTTTTGCCTCTTATCCTAAGCTCATAGATTTCATCCCCCATATACCTGCTATGTGGCATCCCCAAGTCTGGTCCATATTTGCTAACTAAATCAATGTTGCGAGAAATCTTTGATCGAGTTTGCTTATCTTGGTTGCGTATAAAATTTTGAACAAGCTCGTCACCTCGACTATTTGAATAAAAACCGATTATCCAATTGTTCATGGATCAATAGTATCATAAATTCTCTAAGCTTAATATAAGTTTTATTAAATCTTTGGCTCGTCGAGTTTGTCAGCGATGGGTTGGATTACTGGTGCAGATGCCTGAGGAGTAGTCCCCTTGGCTATGTTTTCAACTGCAGATATAA
>CAIPOF010000042.1 GCA_903866605.1 uncultured bacterium
AATAGTGACGGTTTAAGTGATTCATTTTCAGAATATCGAAGTACAATAAACGCACCAATATGGTCTCGAACGGCCTCGTCTATATATGGAACCGCTCAGAGAATGCAGTATAATGCCGTAACTGGCGATGCAGGGAAGTATCTCGCAATATGGTCAGTGGCTACTGACGTTGGTACATTTATGCCAGGAGATACAGCAACGCTGTCTTTTTGGATAAAGGGCAGTGTCACCGGTTGTACTTTCAAGCCTGGAATTTTGTCACGTTCAATTGGGGACGGTTATATTGCGAATAGCCAAGCCACTATTGTCCCTACTAGCACGTGGCAAAAAGTCACGATAGTTTACTCTAATCTGCCAGCCAATACTAGTAGATTATCAATTATGCCTATATATTCTGATAACTTAACTGATACTTCGGCATTTGACGTACAAATTTCAGCTGCACAATTAGAAAAAGGAGCTTTTCCAACTTCATATATTCCAACAACTACTACAGCAGTAACAAGAAATGCGGATGTTGTTAATGTTCCTTCAACAAATTGGAGTGCAGTTTCGGGTACAATAGCAATGGTGAATGGTCATTCGTTGTCTGCGGACACTTCTAATGCCACGGCGATTAACTGGATGACGCCAGGGAATGAAGAAGGAATAAGCATTTATCAACAATACAACTCTAACAGTGTGAATTTTAGAACGCGACATGTATCGACCGACGCTACGGCAACGAAAACTGTAGGAAATGGAATAAACGTTTGGTCAGGCGTCTATTCTTCTGGTACACCAGTATTGGCATATGTGAACGGTACAGCCGGAACAAATGGAAGTAACAATATTTTGCCGGTTGGCCTGCCATCAACTGCAACTATCGGGTCTTATAACACAATTTACTATTTCTTCAACGGCCCCATCCAACGAGCAATTATCTATTCTTCAGCACTTTCCTCAACTGACGTCTCAACAGTTACATCTGCCATTCAAAACGGCCCATAGGTACCCAACTTATACAATGCAATGTATAATATAGATATTATGACAAAACCTGTAATATTAACTGGGATTAGAGCAAACAGTGACCTTACTATAGGTAATTATTTTGGTGCGATTTTGCCAATTATCGATATGGCAAAAAAACGTTCAAACGAATATCAAATCAATATGTTTATACCTGACTTACACAGTTTTACAACACCAATTGATCATAGTCGGCTTTATTCTCAATCAACTAATAACGCAAAACTGTTTGTGGCGGCTGGACTGCCGATTGATAATTCTAATATCTATTTATACCGACAAAGTTACATCCCAGCACATAGTGAACTTACTGTAATTTTAGATTGTTTTACTGGTTTTGGCGAAATGAGTCGAATGATTCAGTTTAAAGATAAATCTAACACAATTGGTGCCGACAGAACAAGTATAGGTTTATTCAATTATCCAATCTTGATGGCTTCAGACATTTTACTCTATAACGCTAAATACGTTCCAGTAGGCGATGACCAATCACAACACCTGGAGTTCACTCGCGATATCGCACAGCGGATGAATAGCAAATTCGGTAATCTATTTGTAGTTCCCGAAGCTGTCAAAGATCAGCACGAATTTTTCGGTAAAGATCAGGGACTGCGTATTATGGATTTGGTAGATCCAACAAGTAAAATGAGCAAAAGTGATGATTCTGGTCGTGGTGTTATCTTTTTAAATGATGATCCAGCCGTTGCTGCTAAAAAAGTCATGGGTGCGACTACAGATGATTTAGCAAAAATTAATTTTGATCGCGACAACCAGCCAGGTGTCAGCAATCTACTCGAAATCTTATCATTATTGCAAGGTGTCACCTTACAAAGCGTAGTTGACCAATACACAGGTCAAACTAGCTATGGCGATTTTAAATCTGTTGTTGCAGGTGAAGTCGAGAAGTTTTTAACAGATTTTCATAAAAAACTTGCCGAAGTTGATGCCAAGGCTGTAATGGTTAAACTGGAACAATCTGAACATGATCTGAAGCCAATTGCCAATGCAACCCTTCTACGGGCTCAACAGGCCATCGGACTTCGGTAGTGGTAAATCCCGTTAGAAACTTTTTCTTGATATGTTGGCTTAACGTGCCTGATGGGTTGTATAAGAGGCGAGGTTTTTAACGGGATGAAAGTATCCAGTCGAGACATCCTAGACGTTCTACGCCGTTATGAAATGGCAGGCGACGAAAATGTGCCACGACAAATAGAAATGATTAAGATGTCCAATCCAAGACCAATTAATACGTTGGTCTCATTTCAATTTAACAAATGCAAATTTTACATCCTGTTCGATAATGCAGATGATGATGTTGAATATGTAATTTCGCAAATCAAGACCAAAAACTCAAATGTAATTGGCAATCTAATATTGAATCCGACAGACAGCAATTCGACATACGCATTACCCTATAAAGGCAAAGAGTGCTATTTATTCGAAGTAAAATCTAACAAAGCTAGGCTAGACAGTGAACTTGCCAAAAGATATCCTGAAAACTCTCGAAGTACATGGCAAAAACATATTAAATCGGGTCATATAAGCGTGAATGAACGAATAATCACGTCATCAAAATACGAGGTGGCTGATATAGACAAAATATCGATAGATTTACCCGAAATGCAAGATTATAGTCAAAATAAACTTCCTATTATATACATTGACGACAATGTTATAGTTATTAACAAACCCAGCGGTATATTATCGCATGCCAAAGGAGCCATTAGCGAAGAGTTTACAGTTGCAGATTTTTTTAAAGGCTACTGTACATTTGACAGTGAGACAAATCGTCCAGGAATAATTCATCGTCTTGATCGTGACACTAGTGGTGTTATGATTGGCGCCAGAAACTCTGAAACAGCACAACAGTTGAAAAAACAATTTTCGAATAGAAAAATCAAGAAGATATATTATGCGATTTTAGTTGGTACGCCAAAATTGTCGGCAGCTAATATTGATTTGCCAATTGGCCGAAATCCTTCCGCCCCTAGTACATTTAGAGTAGACACAAATGGTAAACCAGCAGTAACAAAATACGAAGTTATTGAATCTAACGACGAATATTCATTAGTTAAATTGCAGCCACAAACTGGTCGAACGCATCAACTTCGTGTTCATATGAAATATATTGGAACGCCAATTTTAGGTGATAAGATATATGGTAAGGCTGATGAGCGGATGTACTTACATGCGTATAGTCTTGAAGTTACGATCCCAATTGGAAATCGACGTATCTTTATTTCCCCAATACCAATTGAATTTATGAAATATTTTCCAGAATTCAAGCTATGATTTCATCAAAAAAACCTATACTGAACCCTGATAGTGAAATGCTATTGTCGCTTGTACTAAAAAAATACCCTCAATCATTGCTTTTGACTGGTGAAAACGGAGTTGGGTTGACGACAATCGCAGTATATATTGCCGATCAACTGAGGACAAAGCCCACGCTGATACTGCCAGAAAAAGACAATAAAGTAAATATTGAAAGTGGTGTAATAAGTGTTGATATCATCAGACGGTTGTATGATGAGACTAAAACGAAGAATGATGATAAGCGCATCATTATAATTGATTGTGCTGAGCGAATGACGGTTCAATCTCAAAATGCATTTTTGAAATTACTTGAAGAGCCTGGTGATAATTTATTTTTTATACTTGTAGCACACTCAACTAAAACGCTACTGCCAACAATTTTATCTCGCACTGAAAATTTGGATATCAAGCCAATTACTCTGAAACAGTCGAATTTGCTGCTTGATTCTATTCGTGCAGTTGATACAAAAAAACGTTCTCAAATATTATTTTTGGCATTAGGGCTACCAGCAGAAATGATTCATTTGGCAATGGACAGTGAATATTTTAATTTGCGGAGTTCCATGGTCAGACAAGCTCGTGAACTATTGAGTGGCACTTTATTTCAAAAACTACTTATAGCACAATTATATAAAGATAATCGTAGTGGAGCCTTACAACTACTAAATGATGCCACTAAAATTCTAAAAAAGAGTATCATTGATAAACCTCAACGTGAAACTATCAAGCATATAGATATATTATTAAAAACCTATCAACGAATCGAAACAAATGGGAATATTCGTTTGTGTCTTGCACGTATGGTAATTTAGTCATAAACAGCTTGTCTGTTATAATATAGTCTAGATGTTAGGTCTATTATTGATAATATTATTAGGTGCATGGGTTATCTACCAGCCACAGACAATAAATGAAGTCACGGCTGATTTACCGGTTAGAATATCTGAAAAACTTGGCCAGCTTTGGACTATTGCCCAAGAATCAATTCAAACCAACAGATATTTACGGGCCGAAAAGGCATTATTGACTATTCTGAGAATCGATGAGAGAAATGCCAGTGCCTATAACAGACTCGGGATTTTATATGCCAAACAACGATCCCTAGATGATGCGATCGAATGCTTTGAAATAGCTCAATCATTGGAACCAAGTGCCAGTAGTTTGCATAATGTTGGTCTAATATATTTAGAGACTAAAAGTTATGAAAAGGCTGCCCTAGCATTCGAGCAGGCCCTAGCAATTGATGGCGATTTGGCGTCGCGTCATATTGCCTATGCCAAAGTCCAAGAAAAACTAGGGAATGACAAAAAAATGATTGAGTCACTTGAGAGAGCCGTCGAATTGGATCCAATTCCACAAACTTTGAATATACTGGCTGATGCCTACGAACGTACAGATCAGACTGAACTTGCTATCAGCTTGCGTGAGAAAGCAGCCAAAATGATCATTCCTCAAGGCAAACCAAAGCGAG
>CAIPOF010000043.1 GCA_903866605.1 uncultured bacterium
CCCTGCCATAGAGCTTATGTTAAAATAAGATTCATACTTGAGTTTTTTTAGTATGTAAATATTTGCAAATCATATATAATTCAGATAATGCATATTACCGACAAACACGAAGAAATAGTAAATAAATTGTCCAAACAAATCGTTTATTTTAATGATAATAATATTCCTTTTCGTATTTACAGAGGTGGTACAAATTCTACACGTATAATTTCTTTCGAGAAGAATAAATTATTAGATATTCGAATGTTAAGCAAAGTAATATCTGTAAACATCAAGAATAAAACAGCAGTTGTCGAACCGAATGTGCCGATGGATAAACTAGTTCGAGAAACGTTAAAGTACGGGCTTGTTCCACAAGTTGTTATGGAATTCCCTGGGATAACAGTTGCTGGAGGAATCCAAGGAGGTGCAGGTGAAAGTAGCTCATTTAGATATGGGATATTTAATAGCATTGCTAATTGGTATGAATTAATTCTTGCCGACGGTTCAATTATTAAAGCTTCGAAAGATGTAAATTCTGACTTATTTTGGACATGTGCTGGTTCATACGGCACGTTAGGAGTTATGACTGCAATAGAAATTAATCTTATACCAGCTAAAAAATATGTCCAATTAGAATATATACCAGTATGTGGATACGCAGATGCTATTAAACTAATCTCAGACGAAATCAAAAAAGTTCCTGACTATATTGATGGGATATTATTCTCAAAAGATAATGGCGTCGTAATGATTGGTAAACTGACGGATAGCCTAGGCCATCCGAAACAGACTTTTCGCAAAGCAACCGACGATTGGTTTTTTTCTCATGTTGAAAAAATGCAAAACAGAAATATTGAGATTATACCTATTGTTGATTATTTATTCAGATATGACCGAGGTGGTTTTTGGACCGGAAAGCTTTGTTTTGAAATGTTTAACACGCCTTTCAACAAACTAACTAGATGGTTTTTAAATCCATTAATGAAGGTTAGAAAAATGTATTCGGCACTTCAGGCTAGCGGTGTTTCGCAACAGTGGATTATTCAAGATGTTTGCATACCAATCGAAAAATCTGTTGAATTTTTGCAATACATTGAAGATAAATTTTCTATATTTCCATTATGGCTTTGTCCATTAATGCCAGATAAAAAATCAGTATTTATCCCCACTAACTTACAAACAAAAATGGTAATGAATGTTGGTGTATGGGGTAGATTCGATGGGGATTACGGTGAATTAGTGAAAGCAAATCGTGATTTTGAGAAAAAGATATTTGAGGTAAATGGCAAAAAAGTTTTATATGCTCAGGCATTTTATGACGAAGACATATTTTGGCAAATTTATGGCGGCAAACAAAAATATGATAAAATTCGTTCAAAATATAAAGCGACTTATTTGCCAACAATTTATGATAAAATTATTGTTTCAGAAAAACACAAAGTCAGCAGTAAACGCGGAGTATTGTTCGCACTTTTGGGACTTGATGGGATCAAAATAAAATAAAAATTTAAATTATTTGCCACACGCAAATCCTGCCATAAATTGTCCGATAGTCCCAGACATCATAGATCCCCACGCCGATCAAACTATACAGGAAACGACTTTATGTAATTATTGTTGAAGTTTGTGGCGTGGATATTAATAAGGTTCTAACTTCGTCTAGCATGGCCTGCCATACTGGTTATGCTTAAATAGGCTTCAACACGAAGTCTATTTATTTTGCTATGATGGTCATATGAACGATATTAAAACCGACATACCTAATTTAGTGTTAGAATCTCCTGACCCTGAGAGAGATGCTCCGTATGCGTTAAGTTGGTTTGCCTCTAGATTCGGTAAAGAAACGCTACTTCTAATGGGAAATGCGGAAAGTGAGATCAAACCACATTCATTAGAATCTGAAAAAGAAACACTACAACGGTTTATCGAACTGGAACACGAAAATGAGCAATTAACATGGGTGATACGTGATCAAGACAAAACAATAGGCGCCGTTTGGATTGAACTTGTTGATACTCCAGAGGTTAAATCACCGGCAGTCCATATTATGATTGGAGATAAAGATTATCGAGGCAAGGGAATTGGCAAAACAGTTGTAGGCGAGATGATTAGGTATGTAAAAGATGACTTAAATTTGCATGATATTTATTCTCGTCACATAGCTTCAAACGAATCGGCAAAAGCCTTATTAAATTCGTTTGGCTTTTCAAATGATGGTGTTACCTATACAGACAGCAACAACCTATCATGGCAAAACGTACATTTATATATTGATTAATCATTTTTGATAGTCACAAAGTTCATTATTTTACATATACCAACAAAGTTCTAACTTCGTATAGGATGGCCTGCCACGCTTATGCTTATAAGCAAAGACTCAGTTTTTTGGGTCTTTTTGTTTGCTATAGTAAATACATGTATAAAATTATTAAAGATAAATTCCAAAAGAATCGTGGTGGAACCTCCAGGATTTTAGACATTGCGTGTGATCATTGTGGTAGTCATCTAACTTTTTACCAAAAGGACGGTCCTGGGATGTAAAACGTATGTATGTCGATAGATTTATTGATTTATCACCAGTTGGCAACATACTTTCTTGTAAGTCCTGCTATCTAGAAATTGGCCATCTAATTAACTACAAAAAAGAAAATCGTGAAGCCTACAGACTCTTCGCAGGTGCAATCAATAAAAAAACAGTAAGTCTGAAAAATTTACCGCAAAAGTTCTAAAATCATCCACTAGGATCTGCCATAGAGCCTATGCTTATTTTAATAGAGGTAAAATACCTCTATTATTTGTAGCAAAGCTATTAAATCATAACGTAAGTATTGCTAGCTACTTCGTATTATGGTATAAGTATACTAACAAAAGAGGTTGTATGGACGAAACACAATTCAATGCGGCATTTGAAGCAAAGCTAGCCGAGGTTACAAAACGGAAACAAGCAGAGGCTGAAGAAGCTGAGTGTTTACGAATTGCGAATGAACCAGCAGAGCGCGAAAGGGCAGAGGCCACAACAACACTGCGTCAGGGATTACGCGATTTAGGCCGCATGTTTGTTGAAAAAGCAGATGAGCTGAATATACCACCAAATATTAAAAGTCAACCTAAACAGGGAATAGTTGAGCAATGGTCTAAACGAGATATAAGCAGTTTCGGTAACAATGATCCTGGCACTAGTATAAGTATATATCGAGATGGAAATATTCTTGCAAGAATACCTCAATACCTTCCAGGGACTAGTGAGGTAGTCATTGGATGTTATTCAACCGCTGTACCATCATCCTATGAGGGAAATGACGTAAATTTAACTCCATTAAAATGGTATGGATCGTTTTCTGCAGATACAATGAATCAAGCTGAGCAAACTATCGGGTTATTCACAACTGCTGCTGTTGATTTCCTCAGTGAAATGGTAGTCGAACAAGCTGCTCGGAGATAATTCGGAGTAAAATATGTACGAAGAAAAATTCAATACATCATTCGAGGCAAAATTAGCAAAACTTAAAGCCGAGAAACAAAGTCGAATCGATTTAGTTGAGGCTGAAAAGTTAAGGAAAGCAACTGACCCATCAGAAATTGAAAAAGTCGAGGCGTCGTTATGGCTTCAGCAAGAGCTAAGAGACGTAGGAGAAATTTTTGTTGCAAAAGCAGCGGATCTTGGGATCAAACCTACTATTGGTTGGAGTGGGAATAAGGATATTGGAAACGGTATGTATAAAACCTACACTGTTTACGGTGATGGCTTGATGAAGATAGAAGAATATCAACGAACTAGTTCTGATTACCCAACGCAACTAAGTAGCAGGACAAATGATCCAGATTATCTTGGTAGAATAGAAGCAGAAATAAGGAGTAAAACTGAATTAAAAATATCTGGAGTGATTGACGAATCATATCCTATAAAACCAATTGAGAACTACCAATTTACAGTTAGTTCAATAGACGAAGGTAAAAAATTTCTTGGCGAAACGACGACTGCACTTGTTGATATTCTAGGTGATCTGGCTACAGAGTCAGGCGTAATATAATAAAATAATTCACAATTATAAAAAAGTTCTTGAACCAGTAAACTATGTAGGAAACGGCCCTATGACATTTTTACTGTCAATTGTGACGTATAACACCAATAAGGTTCTAACTTCGACTAGGATGCCCTGCCACGCATAAACAGGATAATAAATTCCCTATATGGAGTTTATTTTGTTATGATTGTATAAACAGCTAAAAGAATAGGCCAAAATGATTACAGTCAATAATTTAAGTAAGATTTACAAAATGGGTAAAGTAGAAGTACCCGCTCTTTCAGATGTTTCTTTTGACATCGAAAAGGGCATGATGGTTGGTTTAATGGGCAAAAGCGGGTCTGGTAAGACAACGTTACTACGTCAGCTAAGCCTAATTGATAGACCAAATAGTGGTAGTATTATAATCGACGAAAAGGACGTTATTGATTTGCCAGAAGGCAAGAGGTCAATACTTCGCTTGAACACATTAGGCTACGTTTTCCAGGAATATGCCCTTATACCTGAACTAACTGCAATTGAGAATGTGTACCTACCCGCCATGATGTCTGGTGTTAGAAGTAATAAGTATAAAAAGTTAGCGAAAGATTTACTTGGAACTGTTGGCTTAGGAGGTGAAATTAATCACCTACCAAAAGAGCTATCGGGTGGCCAGCAACAACGCGTAGCAATAGCTAGAGCAATGATAAACAATCCAAAAGTTATTTTTGCAGACGAACCGACTGCAAATCTAGATAGCATATCCGCAAAGACAGTCATGGACACGCTAAAAAACCTGAACAAAAAAACTGGTGTAACAATAATCTTTGTGTCTCATGATCCAGACGATAAAAAATATGCGACACAACTGATATTTCTAAAGGATGGAAGAATTACAGAGGAATACGTATGAAGTATTTACGTTCAACAAGGGTATCAATATTCTTGGCAATACGTTCTTTGTGGCGCGGCAACAAAGGGATAACCTTACTTACTATAGGTATGCTGGCCTTGATCTATATAAATTTATTATTTTTACCATCATTAATTGAAGGCCTAAGCCATAAGGTGAGCTTGCAGTTAATCGAAACTCTAACTAGCAATGTTATCCTGTCTTCCTCTAATAGCGGCTCAAATATTACAAATACAGACGAATTATTAACAAATATACGATCAAACACTTCAGTTGTCGATGCTACTCCTACCCTAAGGGTTGGTACTCAGATC
>CAIPOF010000044.1 GCA_903866605.1 uncultured bacterium
ACGACTAATAACTCAACTATGGTAAAACCAAATTTTGTAGGTTGTAGGTAGTAGGTAGTAGATAGTTTCGCCGTACTGCGAATAGTTTTAGCAGAATAAACAGAGTTGAAGCTATCTTTAATAGAGGCTTTCATATAGAGTAATTTTAGCATAAATTAGATAAATGAAAAAACTTCCGAAGATGTTTTTTAAACAAAATATCTTAATGATTATTTCGGTTTTTTTGTCCCTGGGTAATATATCACAGCTTTTTTCAATATCAATTGAGCCGGTTTTGCACATCTAATAGCCTCTTTGGTCCTTTCTATTATGTACTGGGGTGTGTCCGGGTTGATACGAGCCAGCGATATATGTGGCGTCTTTGGATGAATATAGCTATATTCATCTGTTCTGTCATGTGTTAATCTGTTCAAACCGTCAATAATATCAGTTCTTTCATGAAGTAGTTCACTAAGTTCTGGCTCTTTTACGGTAATACCGAGAGTCTTTTCAGCTGAATTGTCCCAGCCAAATAATTCCACGTCATCCGTCTCTATCTTCATGGTTGTGTGAAGCGACGGAATGTTGCAATACAAATAGTCATTTACATCTTGGACCGCCAAATTACCGATACAAAGGATACGACGCGCTTCACGAGTCTCTAGAATATTTATCGCACTGGGCATTTCGTGGCCTTCACCCCTTTGTTTAACGATATAGCCCAAACAACTTATACCCATTTGATGGATGGCTCTTTCGAGTTGAAGACTATTGGCTTCGCGATAAATAGACAAGCCGAACTCATCAAGTCTGTGGTCTTGATTAGCACGAACTGGTCCACAATCCGGTTCATAGCCCGTATCATAGTCTGAGTTCCTAGATCTGCTTCTTTGTTGGATAGTCATTATTTGATTATTAGTTTTACAAATATAATTTTTCTGTTCTTACTATACTATCTTTATCGTTTGCAATCAAGCGTAAATATTGATTAATATATATTTTTAAATTCTGATAAATATTTCTAAAGATAGCTAAAACTCGTGGATGAGTTTTATGAAGATTCTGGCTTAATATTTATATTAACAAGTTGCGCGTTGGTCTTTAGTTCTTGAGACAACGCACTGAAAAACCTTGTCCCTTATCGTTTGAGCCATCCCGACGGAACTGAACGTTAGACGAATCCGTGTTGCGAAGCCAGGCATTTGTGCCATTTTGCGTACTGGACCAAATTAACTCACGTGTGTCAATGCTTGCGAACGCGGGGCCAAGGTTTCGATATCCGGCCATCGGAAAGTTAAGTCCTGATGAACCTCCGGCTTTTAATTGAGTCCCTTGGTCTGTACCGCGCCAGCTAGTTAAGTCGGCCGTAGCTTGATTCATACCTAGCGCCATTTCTAGAATTTTCCAGTCATTGTCTGACGGTATGTGTGAACCTGCTGGACAAATACCTTGAGCTCCTTCGGTTGTAACATATTGCATCATTTCGTTCCACTGGTATAGACCACCATAGGTGGTGCAGTTAGACTCCAGATCGTTGTAACAGTATTTTTCAACATTTGAGTTATCGAGTTGACTAGCTGAAAATGAAACTTTAGTTCCAACATTAAGATTATATGGGGCCCAGTTTTGATTGCCAACAATAATCCAAGGTTTTGGCCCAGAGTTATTATTTATACTATAGACATTATCACCATTAGTAGCTGTTAGTAAGAAGGTTTGAGGGTTTGATGCGTTAGAGACCAAATAGGCAAAAGTATTGCCAGAACTAGACTTTAAACACTTGTTGACGCTACTATCGGCTATGTCGCACCTTATGGTAGTTGGGTAATTACTGTTATCGATTTGGAATAGCTTTAATTGTTTTGAGACATTGTCAAGATCGGATTGCAGTGAGGCTTCTATGGCTTTTTGAGTGATGCCGATATAACTGACAATAGTGATGGCAGCAAGAATGCCGATGACGACTATAACCACTAACAGCTCGACAATTGTAAAACCACGATAATTAAGTCTGCGAGCAGATTTCATATTCTCAGTTTAGCATAAGTAATATTTTCATGTCTAGATATAAGGGATTCGGATGTTCGGATCCTGACCACAGCAATAAAAATTGAGCCCAAAAGAACTCAGTTTTTATTTGGCTGAACATAT
>CAIPOF010000045.1 GCA_903866605.1 uncultured bacterium
CAAGCCAACTACAATGCTGGAGCTAATTAATTATATTATACAAGTTGTTTATTCAGATCTAGAGTTTTTGATAAAAACAATGTCTATAAATATAACTACCGCTAGGATAATTAAGGCAAGTCCAAGTGAGGCAACTACATCCGTTAACCAATGATAACCCAAATAAAGTCGGCTAAGTGCAATTAAACTAGTTCCAACAATGGCAATAATAATCCAAACCCAAAATCGCATGACACTAAAGTGTCGTGAATATATTAAATATCCTAAAACAAACAAAAATACTGCCATTCCGATCGTATGTCCGGATGGGAAAGAAAAATCAGTTTCAAACAATGGCACCATATCTATTTGAGGTGGTCGGGGATCTTTGATTGCAAATTTCAATATGACTGAAGTTGCCGCCGCAATCGCCATTGCACCAGCCAACATTATTGGTCGCCATATTTCACGTTTTACTATTGCCCAAATAATTACAATCAAACAAACAATAGATGCAAAAATCAGTGGGTTTGCGATTGTCGTAACAATTTTTGCAATGTCTGTTAGATTAGAATTTCGATGACTAATCATCCACGATAAAATTGGTTGATTCAATGCACCCAATCCAGTCTGTTGGTCCATCCCAATGTAGGAAACAATAAAAATAATAATCCCTAGAAAAAGGCTAATTATTGCAATTACCCAACGCATTTTTATGGATATTTGTTTATTAACTTTTGGTGATTCTAATACCGTAAGAGCCAAACCTTTAACCTATTTCTTTCGTTCAATAATTTTTCGCCATTCTAATTTCGTGGCAGCCCAAATTACTTGTCTCTGCTTTTTATCTTTTAGGAAATGATATAACGCCGGGGAGATTGAAACGATTAGTATAAGTGCAATTATAGGTAATAAAATCGTATCAATATCAATACCAAATCCGCGCAGCACACTGCCTAGGATATAGCCAAAATAGGTTATGCCGGCAACCCATAACAGACCGCCGATTATATTAAATATCATAAATGTTTTATATTTCATATTTGCAACACCGGCAATTAATGGAACAAATGTTCTGACTACTGGGATAAACCGGGCAAGAATAATTGTTTTCCCACCATGTTTGTCATAAAAATCTTGAGCTTTTTGAACATTTTCCTGACGAAATAATATCGAATTAGGTCGCTTAAATAGCCTAGGGCCTAATTTTTTACCAAACAAATATCCAACATTGGCACCAAGTACACCAGCCAAAAAGAGCACAAAAACAACTAGGTGTATATTTAGATTAAGTCTAACGGTGCTTGTCCCTTGAACAAGAAACCCAATTGTGAAAAGTATACTATCACCAGGGAAAAAGAACCCGATTAAGAGTCCATTTTCGGCAAAAATAATTGCCGCAACAATCAAAAATGCAGCTATTGGCCCAGCAGTTTGGGCAAATTGAATTAAATCAAATCCAGGGATCATATCTAATTATTTTAGCATGATAGCGCGTGAAATGTTATAATGTAATCAGCAGTTACTATATTAACGACTGAGATAGGACAAAGAGGTGAATTATATTTCATTGAAATTAGATGAACGAACAGCCGAAGGCAAAAAATTAGCAAAATTACGGGGAAGCGGTTTTATCCCCAGTGTTATTTATGGTGGTCACGATCAACCAATTATGACACAATCCAAACAGGTTGAAACAACAAAAATTGTTCACATTGCGGGCAGGCACACCCCAATCACATTGAATATTGATGGTAAAAAGAAACTAGCTATTATAAAAAGTATCGACATGGATCCAGTAAAACATGTCCTTCGACATATAGCCTTCCATACTATCAAACAAAGCGACGTCATTACGACCGAAGTACCAATCGTTTTGGTCGGCATTGGCGAGAGTGAAGCTGAACGAGTTGGGCTGGTTATCTTGCAAGCGATTGAACATATTGAGATCAAAGCAAAACCAGCTGATTTACCAGAATCACTAGAACTATCGATTGTAAATCTAGAAACAACCGAAGACAAAATCTCTGTTAGTGATATTAAACTTCCCGAAGGTGTTGAATTTGCTGATGTTGACCAAGACCTAGAACTTGTTATTGCAAATGTCTATGAACCAAGCGCCTTACAAGCTGCCAACGAAGCGGCTGGTGGTGATGCCGAAGAGGAAGATGAAGTCGAAGTTCCAGTTGAAGGCGAGGAAGATGCTACTGAATCCGAACAACCAGAATCAGAAAAAACAGAATCTGACAAAAAATCTGAAGAACATTCAAAGTAAATTAATCTTCAATAAATCCACCGGTTTGATGCGACCATAATTTCGCATATATTCCGCCATCAATATTTTGCAGTTCGTTGTGAGTACCTTGTTCAATAATATGTCCATTATCCAAAACAATGATTCGGTCCAATTTTGCAACGGTTGATAATCGATGAGCAATCACAATGCTAGTTCTACCCTCCATTAATTTTGCTAATGCATTTTGAATCAATTTTTCGTTTTCACTGTCCAGAGCCGATGTAGCTTCGTCTAAAACCAAAATCGGCGCGTCTTTTAGTATGGCGCGTGCAATCGCAATACGCTGGCGTTGTCCGCCAGATAGTTTTATGCCACGTTCTCCCACAAGAGTGTCAAGCCCCTTCGGAAGTAATTTAATGAAATCAATGGCACTAGCTTGTTTTGCGGCTTGGTAAATTTCTTTTTCGGTAGCATTTGGCTTTCCATACGCAATATTCTCACGCAGAGTGCGGTGGAATAGCAATGGCTCTTGGGGAACATAGGCGATTGCTTTATGCAAGTCGGACTGAGTTACGCTGGTTATATCATGACCGTTTATTGATATTTTGCCACTGTCAACGTCGCTAAATCGTAATAACAAGTATGTTAAACTAGTTTTTCCAGAACCCGAACTTCCAACTAGACCAACCTTTTCGCCTGGATTTATCGTAAGTGAGAACTCATCAAACAATTTATCGTCGTTTTCACTATGGGTGAATTTTATTTTATCAAACTCAATATTTCCCTTATCAACATTTAAAGTAATCGGGTGAGTAGGATCTAATAATTCAATATCTTCGTCAAGCGTGCTTATCATTGGCCCGGCATCACCTAGCACTCTGATATATGATCTGGTGGTACTGGATACTGACCATAACTCTGAAACAACATTCAAGGTGTAGCTAATAACCAAATAAGTAACTCCTATGCTTGCAATGTGATGTTCGGTTGCGACAATTGCTGCAATAAATGCGAAAATATTCATAATCGTCATCAAGGCCGAAAAAGAACCTGTAATTGTAAGTACGCTTTTCATTTCACGGATGTTAGTATTGCGCCAATCTGTAATTAATTTTTTATAATGATTATTTTCAGATTTTTCTCTGGCAAAAGCTTTAACGGCAGCGATATTCCCAATTACATCCGCAAGATAGGCTGTCATTGCGCTAGACTTTTCAGCAACCTGTCGGCTAATCGGAGCGATATTAATTTGTGCTTTTACGATTACGAAAATAATCGTAACCGATAAAACGCCCAGAATAACAGCATATTGCCAAAAAATAAAACTTAAGGCAATGCATACAGATATGAGGGTTGTTAGTATTGGTACAAGATTAAAAATTATCGTATCCCAAAAACGCTCGACTGAGCCACTTAGCTTATTCGCATCGGATACAACACCGCCACCCATCCGATTGGCGTGATAACCCAGACTTTTTGAAGTCAAATGTTTGAGTACTCTAGCGGCAACGGTCGATTGCATTTTAGTCTCGACGAAATAAGCCATAGCAATTGTAATGCGAAAAGTGACGACGTTACCAAAAAATAATATCAAAGCATAACCGATCAACAAGCCAATGCTGCTGTTTATTGTTGCACTTCCATTAGCGACATTGGTCAGAAGCCTGGAAACAAAAATTGGTGCAATCGTCATCGTCAGGACAGCAAAGACAACCTGCGTAGCAACCATTGTCCACGTCAGGAACGGTGAGATTCTCCAGAGTCCAAAAAGGAATCCGATAATCCGTTTTTGTGATTTTTGCTGTTTCATATTGACTCCTTTCCAGAGTCAGCTTTAATAAAAGCAGTAGAGGATCACCTAGGAGATCATATTATGCCAAATTATACAGTATAATATAGTCTAATGCAAAGATTAATAATCATATGAAATTAGACGAAAAGCTAAAAACCCTACCTACTACACCTGGTGTTTACTTCCATAAAAATAAAAAAGGGCAGATTATTTACATCGGTAAGGCTGCGGTTCTAAAAAATCGCATCAAGCAATATTTTCGCAATGCCAAAGATATGGATGCCAAAACTTGCGCCCTTGTGGCTGAAATTGCAGATATCGATTGGGTAGAAACAGAGAGTGAGATTGATGCGCTGTTTTTAGAAGCTGAAATGGTAAAACGATATATGCCGCGTTATAATATTTTGCTTCGAGACGATAGATCGTTGATTTTTGTTCGGATTGACATGAAAAATCAGTGGCCATATGTTAGTTTTACACGTAATCCAGCCGATGATGGGGCAGAATATTTTGGGCCGTATTACAATGCTTTTGCAGTTAAAAAAGCCTTGCGATATCTGCGACGAGTATTCCCCTATTACACAAAACCACTAAAAACTAATACTAGACCAGATCTTGATGCACATCTGGGTTTGTCCCCAGTTGGTATGGATAGCGATGATTATAAAACAAACTTACGAAAACTAATCAGCTATATTAACGGCAATCGAAAAAAAATATCAGTACATTTACAAAAAGAAATGAAATCAGCTGCAAAATCGCAGGATTTTGAATTGGCGGCTTTAACTCGAAATAAATTACATAATTTGCGCGAACTTCAGCAAAAAATAATGTTTGGGGATAAAGAATTCTTAGATATCAGTAAAGATGAAGCCCTGCGGGATTTGACAGACCTGCTTGGACTTTCAAAAATTCCTGCTCGTATTGAAGGTTTTGATATCTCGCATATGAGTGGCAGTGATGTGGTTGCTAGCATGGTGGTTTTTAAAAATGGGGTAAGTGATAGGGCGGAGTATAGAAAATTCAAAACGCACAGTGAAAAAAATAATGATTTTTATAATATGCAAGAAACAATAGCCAGACGCTTTAGCCAGAAAAACATAAAAAATTGGGGTAAACCAGATTTAGTATTGATTGATGGTGGCAAAGGACAACTTGATGCAGCTTTGCGGGCTCGTGATAAGCGTGGCCAACAGGGCATCCCGTTTATTGGACTTGCAAAAAAAAATGAACAAATTGTCATCAAAAATTCTTTGCAAGGTGACACCTTGCAAAGGGATGAGGTAATGATTAAGTTGGACAGTAATAAGTTAAAAGATCTAGACGGTTATACCACTAATTCTGATCATTTTTCAATGATAAATTTGCCAAATTCGACTCATATCATCAAATTGCTCCAACGTATTCGTGATGAATCGCATCGATTCGCAGTTAGTTATCATACGGTCTTAAAAAGGGCTAAGCAAACAGCCAGCATTTTAGATGATATTCCTGGGATAGGCCCAAAAACTCGTTTTAAATTAATTCGCAAATTTGGCAGTCTACGCGGTCTAAAAAGTGTACCAGAACCAGAGATTGCAAGTGTAATTGGGGCGAAAAAAGCCAGACTTATCGAAAATCATATAAAAAATCGTGGGTATCCTTACTTGTATTATTAACCTTAAGTTTGTTACAATAACCCCATGATGATTAACCGAAAGTTAAATAGTTGTAAGTAGTTTTATTGATATAACTTTATGATAGATTATTATGATTTATGGCGATAAAAGCAAAATGGCAAATAAAAAATTTTTAGCGCTAAAGCAGGAGATTATTTCTATGAGCAGACTCACAAAAGGCTTTACATTGGTAGAGCTTTTAATTGTGATCTCGATAATAGGGATAATAGGGACAATTGGTATTATTAGCTACAGTGGTTGGAGCCAAACAACTGCTATAACGCAAATGAAAAGCGATCTTAGCGGTGCTGCCACTGCCATGCAAAATGCTCGTAACTTTGGTAGTTCAGGATATCCAGCAGACATAAACACCTTGAATACTTTTAAAGCCAGTAGCAATGTGACATTATATGGCGGTAGCAATGATGGTGGCGCAACGTATTGTATTGAAGCAGTCAATTCACAGTTTCCAAGCCTTTATTATAATATTAGTTCAACCAACAATGGTGAGGCTAAATCTGGTAGATGTGTATTTACCTATACACTGACACTTGTAGCGTCGCCAACCAGCGGTGGCACTGTCAGTGGTGGTGGAACTACATTTAGTCATGGAGATACAGCGACTATCACGGCCAATGCTAATCCTGGCTATACATTTAGTAGTTGGTCTGGTACCGGTTGTAGCGGTGACCCCACTCACTCATTCACTGTGAATGAATATATGACCTGTACGGCTATTTTCACTTCACTGACTCCACCTACTCCGACAGCTCCAGTCGTAGCGACCAATACGGTCATTCCAACTACAACCTATTCATGGGGAGCTACAACCTGTACAGCAAGTAATACCGCTAGATATCAATACAGATATACTATAAATAAGTCAACTCCTTACGACTCTGGTTGGGTTGCTACTGCTTCGACTTCTTTTGTGGCTACAACTTCAACTGGAGGTTTAACCTATTCTTTGGCTGTTCAAGCTCAGTGCTTCAATGGCGCTTATAGTAGTAGTTGGAGTGATTCAGGCAGTGCTAGTTACGTCAGTCCTTATTATAGCTTGACACTTGTAGCGTCACCAACCGGCGGTGGCACTGTCAGTGGTGGTGGAACTACATATAGTTATGGCGATACGCCGACTATTACGGCTACTCCTAGTACTGGTTACACATTTGGGAGTTGGACAGGTACCGGTTGTAGCGGTACTGCTAGCCACGTTGTTTCGTCTATAACTGCTGATATGACTTGTACGGCCAGTTTCTTGCATTTTTCTGCAACAGGCGGAACAATTACATATTCTGGAGGATATACAATTCATACGTTTACTGCAAGTGGGACATTCACACCTAATATGGCTGGGACTATTGAAATTTTGGTAGTAGGTGGCGGTGGATCAGGCGGCGGTTGTGGTGGAAGTGGCTGTGATGGAAGGGGTGGAGGGGGCGCTGGTGGTTTTGTTTACAATGCATCGTATTCAATAAGTGGTGCTTGCTCTGTAGTAGTTGGTCCAGGTGGGACAGCTACTTACTTGAATGGTAACCCTGGTACTAATTCGAGTTTTTGTAGTGTGGTTGCATCTGGCGGCGGTAGCGGTGGCAATCTTAATGCGACAGGTGGCAATGGTGGTTCTGGTGGTGGATCAGGCTATACCAGTAGCACCAGTCCAAAAAACGGTGGTACAGCTACTAGTGGACAGGGTTATACAGGTGGAAAGGGTGATTATGAAGGTTCTGCTAATGGTTTATACGGTGGCGGCGGTGGCGGCGGTGGCGGTGCTGTTGGCGGAAGTGGCTATGCAGCCCGTCGAGCTGGAAACGGTGGTATTGGCTTGTCGAATAGTATTAGTGGTACAGCAAAATATTATGCCGGCGGCGGCGGCGCCTCCTCATCTTACTTAGACTCGTACGATGGATTAGGGGGCAATGGTGGTGGAGGTGCTGGGAGCAGTTCTTTCAATGGATACGCCGGAACAGCTAATACTGGTGGTGGTGGTGGTGGGTCTTCTGCTACAAATGGTGGAGCTGGTGGCTCAGGTGTCGTTATTGTCAGATATCCAACCTAAAAAATAGTCTTGTAGTGATATCAATATCTCTCAGAGTCGTGCTATAATTATCATAGTTGTATGAATAATAAATTAGCTATTTTTGTTGTCCGCTGGTTGTTTAACTCGCTTGGTTTATGGGTGGCCGTACGCTTGTTTGGCACTGGTTATGACAGTAGCCAAGTTAGTATTAGCATTGTCGGGTTTTTACTGGCTGGACTTATCTTTTCAGTTGTAAATGCAGTCTTGAAACCATTTATCGTGATATTATCACTCCCGGCAATTTTAGTGACACTGGGGCTATTTATTATTATTGTTAACGGACTGATGGTGTGGCTATCACTCCGTTTTATTCCAAATATTGAAATGACATTTTTCAACTCAATACTTACCGGAATCATACTAAGTCTGGTAAACTATATAGTGAGTGCAGCGTTAGTATTGCGTTCAAGAAAGTCAAAAAATCAAGGATAATGATGAACATAGATCTTATTTTACAGATAATCACAATCACTTCAGCCATACTGATGGTTCTGGCAATACTGTTGCAACAAAGAGGTGCATCATTAGGTGCGGGGTTTGGAAGTTCGGGTGAATTATTCACAACTCGTCGTGGGATTGATAAAAATTTGTTCGAAGTAACAATCATCTTGTCGGTTATTTTCGTGCTATCGATATTAGCCGGGCTTATTTTGCCCACCTTTCGTTAGGTTATAAAAATCTATGACAAGTGATAAACGTAATTTATGGATAAAGATTCCAAAGCCAAATTTTACTAGTAAGATCCTAA
>CAIPOF010000046.1 GCA_903866605.1 uncultured bacterium
AAATCCTCGTTTTTGCCTGGAGCTTCACCAATTAAAACAATTTCTGCATCGACGTTCCCATCACCCATAACAAGGTTTGTGGCTCCTGCAGCCAAATCTGGGCAGATATTATTTTTTAAAATATCTGCCTTAATCTGTTCAAGAAGTACTTGTTTTTTATTTATCATAACTATAATACAAGATAACGATCAGTTACAGCTATACTATCACGAATCTAGGATAAATACAAGCTTAAGCGCTTTTAACACTTAGACTGATTCGTCCTCTTTCGTCAATTCCTATAACCTTGACTTTGATTATTTGACCTTCTGATAGGACATCAGTCACCTTTTCGACTCGTTCGTTTGACAACTCACTGATATGAACCATGCCATCAATGCCGGGCAAAATATTCACAAAAGCCCCAAAATCTTTGATACTGACGACTTTACCTTCATAGACAGTGCCAACTTCTGGCTCTTCGGTTAAACCTTTAATCCAATTCATAGCACGTTCAATAGCCTTTGTATCAACGGCTGCAACTGTAATCAATCCATCCTCAGCAATATCAATCTGAGCGCCAGTTTCAGCTGTTATTTTTTTAATAACATCACCGCCTTTGCCAATAACTGCCCCGATTTTGTCAGGGTTAATTTGAATTTTTTCGATTCGTGGCGCGTATGGACTAAGGACTTTGCGTGGTTCGGCCAACGTTTCAATCATATGACTAAGGATAAATGCACGTCCTGGTTTTGATTTTGTAAGTGCTTCTGCCAAAGTTTTAACTGGCAAACCATGAACTTTCATGTCCATTTGGATAGCTGTAATTCCGTTGGCAGTCCCAGTAACCTTAAAGTCCATATCGCCAGCAAAATCTTCAGCATCAGCAATATCACTTAGAACGTATGCTTTATCGCCATCGACCATTAGGCCCATAGCAATACCTGAAACTGGCGCCTTAATTGGCACTCCTGCATCCATGAGTGCCAGACAACTACTACATGTCGCCGCCATTGACGTTGAACCATTTTGGCTCATAATTTCGGTAACACTACGAATAGCATATGGAAAATCTTCACGTGCCGGCAAGACTGGAACAAGTGCCCTTTCTGCTAAATAACCATGACCGATTTCGCGTCGTCCGGCACCACCAAGGCGACGAACTTCACCGACTGTATAGCCTGGCGCATTGTAATGGTGCATATAGCGACGTTCGCCTTCAGTGATTTCCATAGTATCAACTATCTGAGCAAAACTAAGTGGAGCTAATGTAATAATATTCATCGCCTGAGTTAATCCGCGAGTAAAAATACTAGAACCATGAGTTCGTGGCAATACACCAACTTCCGAAGAGAGTTGTCTAATTTCGTCTAGTTTACGACCATCAGGACGAATATTTTGTTCAACTATACCTTTTCGTACGTCTTTGTGAAGCGCCATTGTAAATGCTTCATCATATTCATCGTGAAGTGGTTCGTATTCAGCAACGCTTAGTTTGTCGCTCATTTGTTTATGAAAATCCCAACGAAGTGTTGATACAAGTTCATTTCTTTCTGGATAAGGTTTGCGCAATGCATCCCCCAGTTTTCCCTCAACCCATTTATCAACGGAAGATTGAATCTGTCCATTAGGTAAAACTAACTCATATTCTTGGGCAATTGGTGCGATTTTCTTTGTCAGCTCCTTTTGCAATTTAATTGCTGGCTGATAGGCATCAAAAGCCCATTCCAAAGCCTCAGCAACCACTTCCTCAGAAACTTCTTTGGCTCCAGCTTCAACCATAGTAATTCCTGATTCAATACCAGCAACAACTAGATCTAAATCACTTGATTCTCGTTCCTCAGGGCTTAGGAAGGCTTTGAATTTACCATCAACACGACCGATACGAAGACCTGCAACAGGACCATCAAATGGCGTGCCGGTCAGCATTAATGCGCTACTGGCTGCAATCATTGCAATTGAATCGGGCCTGAAATTTGGATCCAACGAAAGTACACTAGCGACAACTTGAACCTCTTGGCGATAGCCTTTTGGAAATAGCGGACGGATTGGGCGATCAATAATACGGCCGATTAAAATAGCTTCATCGCTGGGACGACCTTCGCGTTTAATAAAACGACTACCCGAAATTTTTCCAGCTGCATAAAACTTTTCTTCATAATCAATACTTAGTGGAAAATAATCCAATACGACAGGTCGACTGCCGACCATGGCAGTACCAAGAATTACTGTGTCACCATAAGTGACTAAAACACTGGCGGTGGTTCGAAAACCAACACGATTTACTTCTAATTTAAGTGGTTTGCCACAAAAATCGGTGGTAACAGAAAAAATTTCCTTACCGTTAGGGTTGATAGTAGACATAAATGTCCTCCTTTTATGTTATTCGCACGCCTAATTATCATCTGCGAATAAGTAACGGGTACAGAAATTTGTAAATACAAATTACTCTATCCACCACTTCTCCGCCGAGCGTGTGACTACATTATAGCACAATTATTTACGTAATTTTAGGGTTGCAACAGTCTTTTTGTAACCATCGAAATCTTTGGATTCCAGATATTTAAATAGCTTCTTGCGTTTACTGACCATCTGGATAAGTCCACGTCGTGCCATATGATCATGATTATTACTCTTTAAATGCTCGGTAATTTCTTTTATACGTGTAGTTAAAACAGACGCTTGGGCCTGTGGGCTACCAACGTCTTTTTTATGGGTCTGTGTCAAAGCAAAAGCTTTGGCTTTGTTTTCTGCTGTAATCATTAAGTGTACATTGTAGCAAAGTTTTGCACAGGTTTCAACACCTTAATATTGAAATGCTAGCTATCAATACCAAAATCTGATAATTTTCGAGCATCTTTGACTCGCCAATTGCTAATTTCAGTTCGGCGAAGTTGTTTGCAATATGCTCCAACCCCAAGTGCTTTGCCAATATCTTCGGCTAGGCTCCTAATATATGTTCCGCTACTAACATGAACTCGAATTTTAATTTCTGGATACTTATAATTTATTAAATCCAAGCTATAAATAGTAATCTGTCGTTTAGGTATTTCAACTACCTGACCCTTTCTAGCAAGGCTATATGCTCGTTGCCCATCAACCTTGATTGCACTATAAATTGGCGGACGTTGGCTAATTTCTCCAACAAATCTGTCTAAAATACTTTTTACTTCCTGATGATTTGGTTTTTTATCAGAGATCTTTGTCATTTCGCCTTCTGGATCTGCAGTTGAGCTAGTTTGACCTAAGTGAATTGTTGCCTCGTATGCCTTATCTAATTTGCTGTATTTAGCTGCATTTTTACATTCTTTACCAATAACAAGTATCATAAGCCCAGTTGCGAATGGATCAAGGGTGCCAGTATGTCCAACTTTAACTTTTTTCCCTCCGGCATACTGTGGGTCCTCAGATAAAACACGTCTAATACGAGCCACAACTCCAAAACTTGTCATCCCAGCCGGTTTATCAATCAACAATATTCTGTTTTCCATATTAAACAGTATAGCCTTGCTATTGGCTATTGGCTAATGGCTAATGGCTATTGGCTATTGGCTATTGGCACGAGCTTAGCTGCTATATTCTAATAGCTAAATTCCATTTGCCAATTTAAACAGGAATGTGAAACTGACTTGGATCGTTGCTTTCAGGTGTTGGTGATGGCAAAGTACTTGTAAAAGTCGATTCCGATGCAGGGAAAGGAGCGTCAAGGTTTGGCAACGTATTCGTAGGAGACAATGTTGAATAATCTGGTAACGGCGGAGGCAAAGGCAACCCAACTGATGGAGCATTCGTTGGCGTTGGCGTTGGCGTTGCTGTTGGACTTTCAGCAAAAATATCAACTGTCTGATTAGATTCTTGCTGACCAACACCGTTTATAGCACCGGCTTGGTTTGAATCAGAACCAACTAAATACGAGTGAGAAAGGATCGTTTTATTTTTTTGTTCATCTATCTCATTTCGTGAATCTTCAGCAGCTTGTTCTGATGTTGCATTTAATATACCACCAAAAATCGGCTCACTGGTTTCACCAAGTTTTTGACTAACGGGGTCAGAAATTATTTTATCATCAATAACTGCTGCATCGGGTGTTATTGAAGCAAAGGGCGATTCAGTAGGAAGAGTCGTAACTGTCGAATCTGAAGAAAAAGTTGGCAAGGTCACAGATGGAGGTGGTGGCAAAGGTACAGTTGGTGGTGGTGGTGGAGGTGGCAAATCTATGCCTTGAGGTTCAACAATAGGTTTTTGCTCTATTGGAACTGGTTCAACTAATTCATCAATGACTTCAGAAACAGGTTGATCGTCAGATTCTTCATTATGAGGAATCGAAAAAATATCAGAAGGAAGATCTTTGGGTTTATCAGAATCAGATTTGATTGGCTTATCTGAAGCTGGTTCAAGAACTTGAACTTTGTCAACTGATGCGTTTGGTAATGAATCAATTTCATGTATTTCTTGCAATTTTGTAGCTATTAATTGTTGGTCTGCGCCTGCTGCCATTAATTGTGCGGCCACCGACATAACACGTGATGAAGTGCGGATATTACTAAACCTCTCGGTAGCAGCAACAATACCAGTCAGTAGTGACGTTGCAATTTGTTTATCCAAAAGTGTTTTATCTGCCTTTAGTGAATCACTAATACTAACAACCATTTCGCTTAAACAGCTGGCCTCTGTATCTCGCCAATCCATACTACCCAACTGGCTTTCTTGATTACCAGCGCTAAATGTCACAATCGTTACATCATGAAGCATTTGTCCATTGGCTGCTAGCGCGGTGTCCAAATGTTCTTGGTCCTGTACACCAAGTGCCAAAACTAGCTCTACATTGAAATCACCCTGACTAAATTCTAAATCTTTATCAGTTATAGTCGTTCGATAAGGTGTAATAAAAATCTTTACAACATCACCATCAACTTTGTATCTGAGGTGATCGGCTTTTTCTTTGTCCAAAGCAATTATAAAATCACGCAAACTATCTGCCGTAGCTTCAAAAACCTTATCTGGATCCAAGAATGTAATTGCTGGAGGAAATGCACCGCTAAAAATTGCTGTGGTATGTTTTTCTAATTTGTTCAGTAGTACCGTCAAACCAAGTGCTGCTGATATTTCATCAACTGACGGATCCTTGCTGACAGTCACTAAAATATTTGTTGAGCTTTTTATTTTGTCAACGATTTGTTGTTTGACCTTATTTGCAGCTTCGTTCATATTTGGTGCATCCTAGCTTTTTTGTTTTACCTAGACTTTAATGTAACTATACCATAAGTATTTTACACCAGTCAACATCAATTCACCACTTTACAACTGGGTATTTTTGCTTTATAATCACATCTTGAATGTAAATATCATTTTAAAGAGGTGAAAAAGCTAACATGCCAATAATTAAATCTGCCGTTAAACGGGCAAAACAAACTATAAAACGACGTGACCGTAATGTCGTTATCAAGCAGAATATCAAAAATGCTACCAAAGCATTTATTGCCAAGCCAACTTCTACCGGTCTAAGCGCAGCCCAAAGCGAACTTGATACTGCTGTTAAAAAAGGTCTGCTGAAAAAAAATACTGTTGCCCGTCGTAAATCTCAATTGCATACTATTGCCAAAAAAGCTGGTGTTAAGCTAACTCCTGCGTCAAAATCTGCTGTAAAAGTAAAAACTACTAAAAAAATGGTAGTAAAATCAGATATTAAAAAAACACCAGCTACAAAAAAAATTATTGCCAAAAAACCAGTAGTTAAAAAATCTGCGAAATAATTCATAAACCCTGAAATATTATATGGCCCTATCATGGGTCGTATTTATATATAAAAGGTCCGTATTTTCTTTTGGGAAGAGCAGATTTTTCAAATGTTTTCTATTTCTCATGGATATTATGATTGACAGATTAAGAATATAATATTAAAATAGGTTTTATCTTTGGCTCCTATTGAGTTGCGAAAGTGCTTTTTTACAAACCAATTCATTATTGTTCACTTGAGTGCTTCTTAAGTTGTTGCATTCGTGAACTTACCCGTTTTAAGGCATCTTCGAATCCGATGAAAGGACGCCCATGCAAAAAGTTTTCATAGCACTGGTGATCTCGATGCTAGCCAGCATCGACTACATGTTCACCAGCAAAACAACTGGGACCCCAATTAGGGTTTCAGACATAGTCGAACTGTGGCGTTGAAACTAGCTAGGAGGCTAAAATGCGTTTTGAACTGCTGGCCAGACGTCTTTACGCCGTGGCAATCATTTCGGCAGTTTTGGCGTGCATCCTGTTCATCACAGGGGCATCCCAGAACTCTGACATGGCAATCTTCGCTGGTGCAGCGATGATTGTCGTCATGGCGACTGCCGCAGTCGGCAGCATCATTTTGACGGTCATTGAGGCCATCGTATACCGACAAGGCAGCAGGAGGCAATATGATAAAAATTCGTAATTTGGCGACCCCCATCAAAGACGATGGGGGCACCAAATTGGGAGCCATGCTTGGTGCCATTGTTGGCATCATCTTGGCCTACTGCGGCCTGTCCTTGATGTCAGCCACAAACCCAATAGCCACGGTTCTGACGATGGCATCTGGGTTGATTCTGGGAATCGTAATCGGTTCCGTCATCGGAGGCCTGATTGATCTGAGCATAATGCCAGATCACACAGACACAGACAAAGAAACCGATGATCGAAATCCACATGATGGGAGAATGCACTAAGTGAAGGGTTACGTAGGAGAGGGTTGCTGGCCCGTGCAATGTCGCACGGTGCCAGCACCCCTCCTACAAATTAAAAAGCGAATTATAATGAATTGATTTGAACAATTTTTTTAAATTAGAATTATTCCCAGCTGAATTTACTGTGCCCAAAATGCCCAAAACTTGCAGTTTTTTCATATATTGGACGTTTTAAATCTAGTGATTTGATAATACCGTTCGGTGACAAATCATAGCCTTCAACTTTGTTTTGACTTCCATCGATAACAACTGTTGCTTCAAGTGGCTGATCAAAACCAATTGCGTATGCCAAATATACATATACTTCATGCGCATTATTTTTTTTCAAATAATCAATTGCGACTTTACGTGCCATGTAGGCAGCTGAACGATCAACTTTACTGGGGTCTTTACCACTGAATGCACCTCCACCAATCGGAATTCGTGGACCGTAATTATCAACAACAAGTTTTCGACCAGTCAGTCCGGCATCGGCTTCAAATCCGCCAACATTCCAATCGCCTGCCGGGTTGATGTGAAAATCAATTTCGTCGAAAACAGCTAGTTTTTCGGTTGGTAACCAAGCTTTTACTAAATCTAACAGCTCGGTTTTTGGTGTCTTTTGAAAACTGGCAACAACACTAACAATTTTTCCATCTTGGGTGGTGATTTGCGTTTTACCATCATATGGATATTTTTCATAAATGTATTCGCAAAGTCGACGCGCCAACACATATTCTAACGGCATCAATTCAGGAGTTTCGTTGCATGCATAGCCAACCATAATTCCCTGATCACCGGCTCCACCGATATCGACACCTTGGGCGATTTCGTGACTTTGCTCGGCAATATGTTCAATAACCTTAACATCGCCGGCCAATCGTTTAACTATCTCGGTAACATCAATTTTTTCAGTATTTGATGTAATTTCTCCGGTCACAAATACCATTCCGTGGCCACCGGCAACATCTACGCCACCTCGGACGTCCGGGTCTTTGGCCAGATATGCATCCAAAATTGCATCCGAAATTTGATCACAAATCTTGTCTGGATGTTTTGGTGATACACTCTCGGCGGTTCTAAAATTTGACATAAATATATCCTTTCTTCGCTAGAAAGGATAAAGTGTTAATTCGATATCCTTCCCTTGCGGGCTAGGGTTAGCACCTTACACGAATGTAGGTTGCTGGCAGGTCA
>CAIPOF010000047.1 GCA_903866605.1 uncultured bacterium
CAATACTCGAGTTCGCGACAACAGTGGTGCAATAACTTCAAAACTGGGGTTTTCAGTCGTAGCGCCAATTAGTGTGATTAATCCAGATTCAATATGTGGCAAAAAGGCGTCTTGTTGAGCTTTATTAAACCTGTGTATTTCATCAACAAACAAGATTGTTCGTAGTTGCAGATTCCAATTTTGTCTGGCGTGTTCGACAATATTAGTAATATCTTTTTTACCACTGGCGACAGCTGATATTTCGATAAATTCTGCCTGCACTTCATTGGCGATAATTCGTGCCAGTGTGGTTTTACCGGTTCCAGGTGGTCCCCATAATATTAGGCTAACAGGTTCTTTTTTAGTTACAATTTGGCGCAAAATTTCGCCATCACCCAACAAATGTGTTTGTCCGACGACTTCTTTTAATGTAGTTGGCCTCATTCTCTCTGCCAGTGGAATTCGTTGCATACACCTATTATACCTTGAAAAGTATCAGTTTTTCACATACAATAGTCCGGAGTGTATATCTTTAGCTCGTTGTTCCGAAGGAACACAAATCGGAAATAGTAGAGCAGAGGTGCTGGTCTAGCAATAAGACGCACTCGTACTGTATAATTATAGTTATCCAATATGGCTCTTTAGCTCAGTTGGTAGAGCAGAGGCTTGAAGAGCCTTGTGTCCCCAGTTCGAGTCTGGGAGGAGCCACCAAGAATAAGTATTTATGAATGAGATAGCAAAATATCCAAAAGGTTCTAAAGCTGATCATACTGGCCGACGCATTCGCGTCGGTGTTCTTTTAGGTGGAGCATCTGCAGAGCGCGAAATTTCTCTTGCGTCTGGAAAGATGATCGCTGAGAATCTGCCAAAGGATAAATACGAAGTTGTTCTTTTTGACTCTCTAGCGCTAATGGCAGCCAATCCAAAGTTATCTCCAGATCTTGCCAAGAAAGCACGTGCTCTCATTAACCACTCTGTTAACCAAGAAAAATTGACTGAAAGAGATCGTCAATTACCTGCCAAGTTTAAGCAAGAGATACAGGATGCGGTTGCATCGGCGATACCGGCAACTGAAGCCATTGAGGTCGTTGATGGAAAGCGTCGAATTGACGTTGCTTTTATTGGGCTACATGGACCATATGGAGAAGATGGGACTCTTCAAGGCATGCTCGAAATCTTGGGGATCCCTTATGTAGGCTCAGGCGTGCTTGCGTCAGCTTTAGCTATGGACAAAGTCATGGCAAACAAAATGTTAGCCGCTGAAAGTATCCCAGTACCCGAAGCAATAGTGATTGAAAGAGAGAACCTTGACAAAGATACTCTGAATCGTGCTTCGGCTTTTCTGCCGGCGTTCATTAAGCCTTCTCGTCAAGGCTCCAGCATTGGGATGAGTCGGGTGGCGCAGATATCAGACCTTCAACCAGCAATCAATAAGGCATTCGAATTCGACGACCGATTGATAGTCGAGAGAGAGCTCGACGGCCGAGAGATAACTGTCGGTGTTCTTGGCAATCGGAAGATCAAAGCACTTCCGGTTGTTGAGATTGTCACCCGTGGAGAGTTCTTTGACTACCAAGCCAAGTACGACCCAGAACTAACAGATGAAATCTGTCCTGCTGATCTAACTTCTGAATTGGCGAGTCAGGTTCAGAACTTGGCTATTCGAGCACATAGAGCTCTCGACTGCCACAGTTATTCGCGTGTGGATATGATTATCACTAAAGATAGAGGGCCAGTCGTCATTGAAGTTAATACCCTTCCGGGAATGACAATTAACAGCCTTTTTCCTAAAGCGGCTGCAGCTGCAGGTATCTCATTTAACGAACTGCTCGATCGGCTTATTCGTCTAGCCCTCGAAGAATAAGTCTGATTGTCAGTAATCAAATCAATCTAGTAACTGCTGAAGAATCTCCAAAAGGTGGGTTGGTAGGTGGAGTTTTGCACTTACGATATTATTATGTTAAAATATACAGTAGGACAGAAGGGTTTGCAGCTTTACAATCCGGAGGCCAAGAATGAGACTTTGACGCAGACGCGTCGGGGTTCTCAAACGCAACCAAAGGGGACGTTTTGTTCCGAAGCTTCAGAATACTTGTGATGGTCGTCATACTCCTGCTGATAACAGCAGTTCTTTTGAGTGTGGCGACCACAAACTGCCAAGCCAGTCGAGTAGTCTATCACGGCTACATCCTGAATGGGCCTATGCCCACCAAGGATCAGTGCGTCAAGTACTTCAAGGCGCACAAGAGCTACAAGCAAGGTGCAGAACGCTGGCGCTTGTTCATACGCCGTGAAACTTATCGGCAAATCAGACTCAAGGTCGCCGGCGCCAAGAATTGGAAGCGCGTGTGGAACGAAAACTGGATAATCCCCACTATTTGGGGAGAATCCAACGGTCTGCAAAACCCGGGAGGAAACACCACTTGCCGTGGTCTTTTGCAGATTTGGATCGGACACGTCGCTTCCAAGTATCGCAACGACTTGTACGTCGGCACCTTCAACATTCAGACCGGCAGTTGGCTGTTCGCTCACCCTGGTCCAGATTACGGACCACAACCATGGGTTGGAGGACCGCCAATATATTGCTCGCCGTACTGCCCGCACATCTGATCGTCGCCTAACAAGGCAACTAACGAAGTTTGGCTCCGTTTTACCCTTCAAGTCCTGTCCTACGGGCCTTGGTAGCTGTACGCTACCGAGGCCCTATTTAAATTGACAAATAGTAACTCTTATGCTAAAATATAGATGTTATCTGTGAGGTGAAGTAATGCCTCCAGAGAAGCACCTATGACAACTCGTTTCAATCGACCGAAAGGAATGTGGCGGCATGCCCCCGCACAAAATGGAGAATGTGGTCTACTTTACGGTAGACCACCACGACCAGGCGGAAGCGCTGTATCAGATGCGCTTCCAGTGGCCAATCGCCGACCGACCGAAAGGTCGGTATCCCGTCTGCTTCAATGCAGACGAGATAAACAAGTGGGACCAGCACCACCCCAGTGTTGGTTTTGCCGACGGTGATTCGACTATCGTCAGATGCCTGGTTGCCAGTTTGATCAAGGATGGTCATACTGGTGTCCACACCGTGGTCGTCGCATCAAGCCGGGTCGTCAAAGTTTATTACGATCCGAAGGCCTACTCGCCACATCTCATCAAGAATGACATCAACGTCATTCTGCGCGATGTGGATCGTCACGGTTGGACTATTCGCCTTGGCTGGTAAACATCAGATTAGGGTAGGGGCTTTTGAAGCCCTACCCTTGGGGGCGAACGAGTTGTCAAATTACTTTCATGAATGTGTATTCATGCTGACGAGTCAGAAATGACGAAAAGTAATAATTTTATCTGTGCAATCTTGCAATTTCATCTGTTTTTCTCTATAATTTTAAGAGCTAATTAGCTATACGCGCGGGTGTAGCTCAGTCGTTAGAGCGCTTCCTTGCCAAGGAAGAGGTCAGGAGTTAGAGTCTCCTTACCCGCACCACCTACTTTGCCAAGGCTTCGTAGGATTTTATTATTCATTGATCCCTCAATAGTATTATTTGTAATCTAATTAATTTTAAAAATCAAAAATAGACAAAATTATTAAAATATTATAAAATATGCCCAATGAACGAGCAATTCGAGAATATTCGGTTAATGCCGGACATAAATAAATATGATCACGAAAATATTGTATTCAATTATCCTGGGGTCAAGAAAATTGCTGCATTTTTATTGATTTCAACATTGGGAGTTGCAGGTTCAACAGACATTGTTAATGGGAAAAATCTTGAATATCCAAAAGTCGACAGGCAGACGGTTGAGCTTGTAGGCTACAATCTTGACCATGCTGCCACAACCGTTGATATTGAGTTGAATGATAAAACCGCAATGTTGGAAATAAAAATTGATAAAACTTCTGACGAATATTTAAAAAGGGTTGCACAGGAGTGCAACCTAACACTAATTGATCCAGATGATTACATAAATATATTGACAGAGGCAAAAAGCTACGACGAAGCAGTTAATTGTCTAAACGATTATGTTGCCAATTTTGGTTTTCAATTTAAAACAATATATAAGTTAGATTCAACGGATAAAGAGAGTGGATTATATAATCGAGCTATATTAGATCCAAAATATATAAATGAGTATGTTATTCTGGACCGTTTTAAACAAACCGCCACCATATTAATGCAATCACTTGGATATACACCGGTCGAATTTATACGTGCCAGTAAATTAAAAGAGGTAAGATTTTTAAAAGGGTTTGGCGAAAACAGCGCTCCCGTAAGAGGATATTCAGCTTATTCGACAGCACCAGCTGCTATGGCAATGGAAGACAATAACCTTGTAGATTTTGCTATAAGCTCATTTTCACCCTATGACGGCCCAGAAATATTTTTTCATGAAATTGGGCATCTAATCGATGGGCAGGAAATGGGAAATATACAACAAAACGACCCACAATATACTAGTCTAAATCCAAAAAGTTTTAAATATTTTGATGAAAAAAGCTATCAAGAAAACAAAAATGCCGTCGTAGATGAATACGCGTCACTTAACGCCGTCGAAGATAAAGGCATGATATATCAAAATTTTATTTTTGGTCCAAGACTAGCGTACAGTGATGACCCAATAATTCGCGAAAAAACTAGACTGCTAGTAGCTAGGTTAGAGAGAAATATCCCAAATATTAGTGACTACTATGCCGCTCTTTGCAGTGTGTCCGTGACAGATATAAATAAATAATTTTATCAGTTTTTATATGTGCATATTTTAGTTAATATTTTTGAAAATTGTCATCCTTTTCACAGATATTAAATTAAAAACATAAAAAGCTTGACACAGTAAGGCAACAGGCATATAACAAATAGCATATAGAATTTAAATAGAAAATAAACAATAATCAATATGTCAGAGCAACACGAAAGCTTTAGTCCTGAAAATGAAGTTGTTTATAATTTTGATGAAATGTGTGCTGAAACAGATTATCCAGTGCGAGAAATTTGTGAATATATTCGAACAATCATCGAGCCTAAGATAGAAAACCGTCAAAGATTAGCAGATGCACGCCTAGGGGCGGAAGAAATAATTAAGGACGTTGAAACACATGGTGACGAATCGAGTCCCAGATTAGTCATCGTACGGCAAGAACTAGGCGGTGTTGCTATTGAGACAGTTGACAGAAGAAAAAATCAGTCAGAGCATAATGGCTTTGGCAGATTAATACTGGACAAATTATTTGGGGAAGACTATTCATTGACAGCAGAGGGCGATGTTTATAAAGGATATTTATTAATTAGACACGACGAAGCAAACTAAAAAAATAAGCATTATTTTAGATGCAAAAAAATCAAAATATGATACTTATGTTTGCAATTATTAATATTTATTTGGATAATATATTCAAGGAGTTATTAAATGGAAAAAAGTGAGTTTTCGACAGATGAAATAATGGAGTCAATGCGACAAAAACAACCTGAACCAATATTGCTAGGCGCAATATTGTCACAAGGCAATAGTCTACAGACGGACAAAGGTCGTTTTTATAATTTGATCAATGAAATACAGTGCGGAAATATACCATATCCAAATTCATTGCGTCAAATAGTAGACTCAATATCTGTAAATGAAAATGAGCAATACCCAAAAAGTGAAGAAATTGAGTCAATGTTCGCCAGACTATCTACGTCTAAAACAATTGATTTTAACAATGATCAATTTGGTAAAAACCATTTACAAATGAGCGATTCTTGCCTGTACGATTTTATTGAACAATGGCAAGATGACTATGATGCCTTAGAGTTTTTTGATAGATGTGGTAATTATTTATCCACATCCGAAATAGTATAAATTATTGACGTCAAGCTTGTACAAACGTTCGAATTAGAAAATTACTTATGCTTGCATGTTCTATCTTGAAATTGATATATTATAGTAAAGATTGAAAATTTTTGAGGAGTGAATATGGAAAAAGATTTAAAATTCGGAACGTTTTCCGAAGTAGACGATCACGCAGAACATGTTGCAGAAATCCAAAATAGGATAATTTTAAAAATTTTTAATGCGATTGAAGAGGGTATCACTAACGGAGATGACGTTGTTAACATAACTGAAATGGTAGAGGCAGATAAAGTTATCATTACAAAAGAAGCATTATTGGAGGCAAAGGGGGTTTATCTAGGACTTGGCCTTCCAGTAACTTTGGATTATCTTAGTGTCCAATCAGAAGATGGAACTATCAAGCAAGGTTTTCGGATCGAGGTTGACTTGCAACCAGACACAACAGAATCTTCCGAAATTTAATGATATCAAAAATTGGTACGTTTTCATTTAGTGCTATGATTATTGTATGGAACCAGCAATAAAAATAAATAATCTAACAGTTACCCTGGGTAAACATTTCAAGGCTCTAAAAGCAGTTAATCTAGAACTTGAAACTGGCAAAATCATTGGGATTATTGGCCCATCTGGGGCCGGCAAAACTACCCTGATTCGAGGAATCGTCGGAAGATTACTAATTACTAAGGGGCAGATAAGCGTTTTTAATATTCCAGCCGGCTCATCACAGTTACGCCAGAAAATTAGTTATATGACCCAAGAATTGTCGGTTTATTCAGATTTAACGGTTAAACAAAATTTGCGTTATTTTGCAATAATGGCTGGAATAGCACGAAATAATGTGAATAAAACTATTGAAAACGTGTTAAGAGCTGTTGATATGTCCCAAAAAGCTGGTAGTTTGATAACCAATCTTTCTAGCGGACAAAAACAACGAGTTTCGCTGGCAATTGCCTTGATTGGTTCACCAAAATTGATGGTATTAGACGAACCAACTGTTGGATTGGATCCAGTACTTCGGGAAAAACTTTGGAGGTTATTTGCTGTTTTGTCGAACCACGGAACCACGCTGGTAGTTACCAGTCATTCTATGGACGAGGCCAAGCGATGTGATGATTTGGTGTTGATTAGGGAAGGTAGGGTTATTGCCCATAGCTCACCAGAAGAACTTCGTAAACGAACAGGCACAAAAACAATCGAGCAGAGTTTTTTGAAGCTTGTAGGAGTTAAGAAATGAGTTTAAGGCGAACATTTTCAACAGCTGGACGTGTTTTGCGTCAACTTAGTCACGATCCACGTACCTTATTGATGCTATTTGTGGTGCCTCCGATTCTAATGACAATTTTAAAGTATGTTTTTGAAGGTCAGCCAAAAGTTTTTGAAAATATGGCACCGATGTATTTAGGTGTTTTCCCAATGATAATGATGTTTATGGTAACTTCCATCGTTACATTACGCGAACGAAGTGGTGGAACGTTAGATAGACTGATGACTATGCCAATTTCAAAATTGGATTTTATTATGGGCTATGCTATCGCTTTTTCAATCTTGGGTTTTTTGCAAGCACTAGTGGCTGCAACAATAATGCTGGGTCCTTTGGGTGTTACAGTTGCCGGTGGAGTGGTTCCGACAATAATAGCAGCTGTTTTGGCGGCATTTTTGGGTACAGCCTTGGGCTTGTTTACCAGTGCTTTTGCACGCAGTGAATTTCAAGCAGTCCAATTTATGCCTGCATTTATATTTCCTCAACTGCTTATTTGTGGTATTTTTATCGCTCGTGATCAAATGTCTGACATATTAAACTGGCTTTCGAACATTATGCCTTTGACCTATAGCGTTGATGCGATGAAACAGGTTACATTATATTCAAACTGGACAAATGACCTTACATGGGATTTAGCCACAGTTGCCCTATTTGCTATAGCTGCATTAATATTAGGGTCAATTACAATTCGCAGGCAAGAGAAATCGTAGTAGAATTAGTAATATGCGAGTGTAGCTCAGTTGTTAGAGCGCTTGCTTCCCAAGCAAGAGGTCCGGAGTTAGAGTCTCCGTACTCGCACCAAGATAAAATCATATAATTATTGTAAAATATTATGCTTATGATAGAATATAGATAGATAAAACAATAGCATACAAAACAAAAAACGAAAGGGAATAACTATGGCTGACGGCGAAGAACTGCAAAATTCATCAGACATTGAGGGTACTGATGTTGATCAAGTATTGAAAAAAGCTCAAGAGGAAAGACAAAGAATCCAAGATGAACAAAAGAAAGCTGATGACGACCGACGGGTGGAAGCATGGTATGGCGTTAAGCCAGGTGAAGTCCCATCAGACGAAGCTTTGGTTGCTATGCAAGACCATCAAAGAGCCATGGAACAGCAATTAGCGAATTCCACCGAAAAGGACGCAACTGAAAAAGATGCCCTTGGGCAAACTTATGTCGAAAAAGATAGTACACTTTCTCAAGAGCAACAATTACAGGCTAACGATTTAGAATATCTAAAGACTCTTTTTGCAGAAAATTCCGATAAAGAACATCACGCCGAGGCGTGGAAATTATTTGACGAGTTTGTTGATAAATATAATGTTGACAGAGAAAAAGAACGAGTTCTTCGTGATCAACTTATTCATGATAGCCAAGAAAAGCCAACACAGGAAGAGGTTTATGTTGATGATTCCGTGCCGACTTCTGAAGGAGAAGGCTCTGATGGCGATAATCCAATGCCAGATATTCATGACAGCGGCGGATCACCTGTGGCAGAAACTGTTACATCAGATACAAATACTCCAGAACAACCTCCAGCACCCGATTCTAATTTGCGTGATGACGGCTTAAAAATTCCTGGTGGATTGGATTGGGGGGGCAGAGATGACCGAAATCCAACAGATGAAACTCCGTCAACAGAAAACCCACAACCTTTTAGCTGGGATGGTCCAGCATATACTCCACCTGGTCCTTCAGAAACATCTGAATCAAATGGAGATGGACAGCCAACAGTTGAAATGCCACCAGCAGATGTGGCAGTTGAATCAACAGATGTTAATGTCGATCCTGAAAAAGGAGCGCCAATTGCTTTTGGAGGGATTGAAGGCTCTGACCTAAGCGACTCTGAATATCCAGTCGAATCAACCGGAGAGGCTATCGATTTTAAGAGTACTTCAGAATCTGAACCAGAGGCAGAAAGTGATGAAGATAAAGAAAAGAAGAGTATTTGGGAACATGCAAAGCAAATTCCATTTGCACTTCAGAGTAAAATTGACGCGTTCTTTAATGATGGCACCGAAGAACAAAACAGGACAAAGAAGCTTTTAGCTGCCGCAATGGGTGCTACTGTCGCTGCACTTGCGGTTAAATATGGTATCTCTCATCTAACAAACGAAGGTGCTAATGCAGTTAATTCCGGATCTGGTGGTATCACTCCGGATGCGCTTCATCCTGCAGCCTTAAGCAGTCATGGTGGTGGGACAAGTGGTACACCAGAAGTTGCTGGACATGCCACTGAAACTATTGAAAAAATCAGACACGGAGAAACAATTTGGGGACATGTCAAGGAAGCACTAATGAAGCATGACGGCAAAGAACCCAGCAATTGGAAAATTTTTAAGGAGACAGCTAAAACATTAAGAGAAAATGGTTTGACTTGGGCAAAGGCAAGATTATTAGCAGATAACACCGAAATTAAACTAATGATAAGGTAATTTGGATAGAAATATAATTAGCTTTTAGAAAGGTGGGTAAAATGTTTCAATTAGTTACACTAGACGATGAATTTATTGCAGATATTGGATTGTCTGATTTATCAGATACAGAAAAACAGCAGGTATTAGAAGATGTCAGGACATCACTAGAGGCCAAAGTTGGAGTAAAATTAGTTCAAGGCTTATCAGAAGAACAAGTCAATCAATTTAACGATATTATTAAGGGTGATGACTCCAAGGTAGCAATGGATTGGTTGGAAAATAACGTTCCAAATTATCAAGATGTTGTTATGGAGGAGTTAGAAGCAATTGTCGAGCAGATCAAAAATAACAATCTATCATTTATTAAACAACTTTAGCATCTAATAGTTAAAGTCAATAACCATAACACAACATTTCTTTTTAAAGTATAATAAGTGTATGGTTTTTGAAGATTACAAACAAAAAGACAGCGTTATTGTTGTTTATACTGGTGAGAATAAAGGCAAAACTAGCGCCGGACTGGGCTTGATGGTTCGGGCATTAGGTACGGGCTGGAAAGTTGCGTTTGTGCAATTTATAAAACTTTGGGATGTCGGTGAGCACAAATTTATTCGTGATATACAACCGATTTATAAAGACAAACTCGATTTTTACAAAGGTGGTCTAGGCTTTTTTGATGCTGGCGAACTAAGTGCTGATGCAACCAGGGCAGAACATATTGCCGAGGCCAAGCGAACTTTCAATTATGCCCTAAAGGCAGCCAAATCCGGTGA
>CAIPOF010000048.1 GCA_903866605.1 uncultured bacterium
AGTCAATTGGTATTATTCAAGAATCATGGCGATTATAAGTTGTTGGGACAAACATGTGATGACGCCGTCGGCGAAGCATTTGATAAAGTCGCCAAAATCATCGGACTTTCCTACCCTGGTGGGCCTTCGATTGCAAAAGCCGCCCTAGACGGCAATCCCCTAGCCTACAAATTACCTATTGCCAAGTTAAAATGCACTCATACCGGTCCTCATACTGGAATAACTAATTCTGTTCAAAATGTATGCCACTATTATGACTTTAGCTTTTCTGGGCTTAAAACAGCCACTCTGCGGGCCGTCCAACGCGAAGTAGGCGTTGACTTTACTTTCCCATCAACACAGCTGGCAGAGCGTCTAAATAACCACCAGCGTAATGACTTCGCCGCCAGCTTCCAGCGAACAGCAATCGAAACACTAGTTGATAAGACTAAAAAAGCTTTTGATGATTTTAATCCAAAATCTGTTGTTATCGCCGGTGGTGTGGCAGCTAATCAAGAATTGCGACGAATTTTATCAGACAGAATCCCAATACACATTGAATATGCACCGATGAATTTATGTACCGATAATGCAGCTATGATTGCCTCCCTTGGTTATTTCTTTTCACAGAAAAACGATCCTGCCGACCCATTTGAGCTGGAGGTCGAACCCAGTTTATCAATGACAAAAACCGCCTGGAATGTAAATTAGCGTCTAAAATTATTTTTTATGCAGCAATTTCGGATTCTTGATGCCTGTAATGTTCGTGTATCGCTGTTTCGACAAGCTTAATGTATCTGTCAATAATGGGGTCTAGACGTTCATCTGTTCTCATACGACTTACATGTTGACTTTCATAGCCTAAATAATTGTCTTGGATTGGCTTAGTTATACCATTTTCTTGTTGCCAACTCCGTAACGCCTCGGTGGGGTCACCGTCATAGTAAACAATGTGAGCTGGTCTTTGATCTGGGTATTCTGCAAAATACTGTTCCCAATATAGTTCAGCGGGAATTGTATTTTCCGCTTTTTTATACAGCAAGCCTAAGTCTCGCAAGGGTTTATTCACCCAGTTAGATGAATCAAGATGCCCTAAGTGTAATGCGGTTACATCATTTTCTAAATCAAAAATAACTTCTTCTTTAATAACCTGATTCCTATATATTAAAGATTCTGACTGAGCTAGATCTAGCCCGGTGCTGTCCGAGACTAGCTTTATTAGCCTAGTTCTTATTACTTCTTGCTTTGCATTCATTTCGTCCAGACTATCAACGTCTGAGTCCCTGTATGTGCTCAACTCTTTTGAGTCATGGGCTAATTTTTGAAATTCTTCACCAGCTACGATCAAAGTTATTTTCGCAATTAAGTCTGTGTTTTTTACTGCTCTTCCTTCACTGTCGACTATATATTTTGATCCCGTATCCGGGTCAACTTCAGTGCTTTTAGGGATAAATACTATCCCCGCATCAAGAGATAAACCCTCGGAAGCCTCGTCCCATGCATATATATTATTTTTTGAATGAGCATAATGATCCTTGTAGGCAAAGGCGTCATCATGTTCACTGTGGAATAAATGATGCCCGACTATTGACATTGATGGGTAAACTATAAAAACCTCATTCCCAGACTCAGCTCCGTAAAATTCGTTAGCCACTTCATTTGCAGCAAAATGCACTGCTAGATGATCGGCTTGAGTTATCCTTGGGCTAGATTCAAAGAAATCATGGTCTTTACGGAATTTCGTTAAAGCGTTCTCTTCGCTGTCGCACCCTACGCAATATTTATCGGTTATCGATTTCAAAATGAAATGATCTTTTATATCCATAGCTACTGAGTATGTTGGCTTTAAACGAGTTTCATGCAAGATATCTTTGAAAGAACTCCAAACTTCCCCCAAACCACCAGTACTCCCTATCATACCGATATGATCCCTTAAGCCATGGCGTGTCACGTGAGTTACAAAAGAAGCAGGAAATCTTTGCAGTAATTTTATATAATCTTCCGTCATAAGTGATGATAAATATTCTTCGGTAAAATATTTTTCAACTTCTTCTTTTGTATAATCACCTTCAACCCAGTCTTGTTCGACTCTTTGGTAATAGTCGGACAACATTTGTTCGGCCTGTTGGAACTCTTCTGGCGTACCATCAATTTGCTTTTCGGCATCTGCCATTGCTAAATCTTGATGTTCTGAAGTTTTAGATGCTAACTCGGCCTTTAGTTTGCGAAGTTTGAAATAGTTAGTTATTATTCTTGGTACATTTTCAGAGATATGGGCAACTTTAACAGCGAGTTCTTCTAATTCTTGTCTTTTTTCTACTAAAGTTTTTTCTCTATCAAAAGCTTCATTTCTTTTGTCGCGAATTTGGCTAGCTACTTCTTGTCTAGGAGACAACTCATCTTCAACTTCGGCCAAATCTGATTGGTCTTTGGCGAATTCTTTTATAAATTTTGGCTGATTTTCCATGTTTTTTTGTTTTTAACTTGTTATTATTAATGTATCATATATTTCGCTTTTTGTCAATCTTATAAAAAGCACTACAGTATGCATATTTGATATACTATGCTTATGATTAATTATACAGACAGGTTAGATAGTGCCCTACGAAGAGCAGCTTGGGCGCATGAAAAATCGGGTCAGCATCGCAAAGGTACTGACATACCGTACATTATTCATCCAGTCGGCGTGATGATAATTGCCAGTAGTGTTACGGATGATGAAGATGCCTTAATAGCTTGTCTGATGCATGATGTTTTGGAAGATGTTGATTCGGATGTTTATGACAAAGACAAAATGAGTGAAGAATTTGGTGAACGCGTAGTTGCAATCGTTTTGAACGTCACAAAAGATGAAACAGAGAAAGATTGGCGCAAACGATCAGAGGCATATTTAAGGTATTTGGAATACGACGCCAGTGATGAAGCCTTGATAGTAAGTGCTTCGGACAAAATCCATAACTTATTATCAATATTAGTTGACTATTCGACATGCGGAGATGAATTATGGAATCGTTTTTCAATAAAAAGCAGTGAAGACCAATTATGGTGGTACGAGTCTATATTAGCTGTTATCACACGACGAAAAGTCTCAGAAACGCTAGTTAATAAACTTACCGTGCAAGTAAACAGTTTAAAAAATATTTTAAATATATCCTAAACAGTGATTATATTATTAATTTTTAACGTCTAAATATCTTTTTAACTCGGCGAGATGTCTTTTTGGCTAGTGGCAATCCCCTATGCCATGACGCGTAATTAACCGATAACGGTTTATCAAAAGTCCCAGCTAAATCAGTTGCCGATTCAGCCCAACCCAACTTGAATGTCGAAACGCCACCTTCTAGCAGACCACCAAAATCATAGCGAGTCAGTCCCCACTCTTTACATTTGCGAATAGCATGCCATTTAAGTGCATAGTTTGAACGAAGTTGTTGTCCCGAATCGTTCATTCCTCCATACAATTCATATGCTGAATCAGCACTGATTGCCAACCATAAAAATGCAATCGGTTGGTCATCAACATAGGCTGCAAACACCTGTGAATAGTCGGCTAATTTGCTAAAGACATCATAATAGTATTGGTTAGAGTGCAGATCAAATTTGGCCCTTTTGGCAGTCAATTGGTATATACCCAGGCATTTATCCAGATCAGACTTATTTCGAACTTTTTCGATTGTCATAGCTTCGCTGGCAGATTTACGAATATACTGACGCGTTTTTTTAGCCATATCATTTAGCAATTCAGAGTCAGATTTGTTCAAATCAAGAATAATTGTTTTTGAAGGCAAAATATGATTTTTTGATTTTTTCCACCCCTGTGGTACTGAATATTCAACTTTGTCAGGTTCAATAGAAATAGCTACCGAATGATGTATCCTTTTCACATATTCGACTAATGTCGACAATAACTCTACCCTATTGACTTCGTTTACTACTGGGCCACGCGGGACATATGATAATGATTTTAATGGCCACGGTAATTTTCGAACCAGCAGTTGGACTGCACCTAATATTTTATCTTCGTCGTCATACAAAAATAATCGAAAAGCTTTCCAGCCATGGATTGATTTTACCTCACCCCATCCCCACAGTTGCAAGGGGTGACCTTCATTTTCCAGAACATAATCATCCCATTCGCTTTTGTCATGACACAAAGTCAGTTTTGTCATATATTCATTATACTATACTCTGTTTATTCATAACCATTACATATTGAATTTGTGAATTATTCATTGAGTTATTTAATTGTGGTATAATACTAGCTGAAAACAAACATGTGAAAATGGAAGTGACTTAAGGGGTTGTCGAAAGAAACCCTAGGTGTCTATGAAAACTTTTCACGTGGAGAATATATAATTGAAAGATAAATTCATTTAATATGAAACTAGCAAAAGCCTACGACCCTAACCTATACGAGCCAGATATCTATGCTATATGGGAGAAAAGTGGTGCCTTTGAACCATCTGGAGCAGGTGAGCCATTTAGTGTTATCATGCCACCCCCCAATGCTAATGGAAATTTACATATCGGCCATGCCCTGACTGTCAGCCTGGAAGACATAATGACACGTTATTACAGAATGAGAGGCCGCGATGTTGCTTACATACCAGGGGCGGATCATGCTGGATTTGAAACATGGGTTGTTTACGATAAGATACTAGAACAAAAAAATAAAAACCGATTTGATTTTACCCGTGAACAGCTGTACAGCCAGGTTTGGAACTTTGTTGATCAGCAACGTGGCAACATGGAATTGCAACTGCGGGCTCTGGGTGTCAGTTGCAGTTGGAAAGATTTAGTTTTCACGCTGGACAAAAAAGTGATTGATACCGTTTATGGTACATTCAAAAAAATGTGGGATGATGGACTAATTTACAGAGGTGAACGAATTGTAAATTACAGCACCAAATATCGAACTAGTTATGCAGACATTGAAGTAAATCACAAGAAAGAGAAGGGGACTTTGTGGAAAATTGCCTATCCGACTTATGATCGTATTGGTGAAATTGTTGTTGCTACCACTCGCCCGGAAACAATATTTGGCGATATGGCAATTGCAGTTCACCCATTTGACAAGCGATACAAAGACTTTATAGGGACTAGAGTATTATTACCTCTGACAGATCGTGAAATTTTAGTTATTGCCGATGAGATGGTTGATCCAAATTACGGAACTGGTGCGGTAAAAGTCACTCCATCCCATGACCTAAATGATTTCGAGATGGGTAAGCGTCACAAATTGGATCGTCTGCAAGTAATTGATTTCGATGGAACGATGATCAATGTCCCACAGGAGTTTACTGGTATCACTGTTGAACAAGCCCGAAAACGAACTTTGGCTGCCCTTGAAGCCCAGGATTTAATGCGCGGTAAAACGACAATTGAGCATGTTGTTGGCTATGACTACAGGAGTGGCCTGCCAATTGAACCACTGGTAAAAGACCAATGGTTTATCAAAATTAAACCTCTGGCTGAACGAGCTAAAAAGGCAATCGAAAACAACGAAATTTCCTTTACTCCAGAAAGTCGTAAACGCGACCTAATTAGATACTTTGACCAGTTACGTGACTGGAACCTATCACGACAAATCCCGTGGGGGATACCGATTCCAGCTTTTCAAAACGTTAATGATCCTGATGATTGGATTTATAATGAAAATGTCGATGAAAAAACAATCACTGTAAATAACAAAACATATCGACGCGAGGAAGATACATTTGACACCTGGTTTAGCAGTGGTCAATGGCCATTCATTACAACTGATTATCTGACAAAGGGTCGATTAGCAAAATATTACCCTAATAGCGTCATGGAAACTGGTGGCGACATATTATACGCCTGGATATCACGAATGATCATGTTGGGTTTATACGCCACAGATAAAGTGCCATTTAAACATGTTTACCTACATGGTTTAGTTTTGGATGAAAAAGGCAAAAAAATGAGCAAAAGCAAGAATAATGTCATTAACCCAATTGAGACTATCGCCAAATTTGGATCAGACGCCTTGCGACTGGGACTGATTGCGAATCGAAGTGCCGGCCAGAACCAGGCGTTCAGCACGAATAGGGTCATATCAGGACGAAATTTTTGCAATAAACTTTGGAATATTGCTCGTTTTACAGAGGATAGGCTAGGTGAGGGCTATCGTAATAACCTGCCGATACCAAAAACACCGGCTGATCATTGGATCGTTCGTGAGCTAGCAACCGCCATAACTGATATAGAATCTCAAATTGAATCTTATCGTTTTGCAGAAGCTAGTGAAACGATGTATCACGCTGTTTGGGATAATGTGGCAGATTGGTACATTGAGGCCAGCAAACAACAGGAAAGATCATCCATGCTGGCATGGGTTTTAGATACAAGTCTTAAAATTGCACATCCTTTTGCGCCATTTGTGACCGAAACTATTTGGCAAACAATGTCATGGCATAATAATCTGTTAATTTCTTCTAAATGGCCAGAACCTGTACAATATGATGAAATCGCCGCTGCTGAATTTGGACGATTGAAACATTTAGTTACAGAAGCCCGTTATGTAATCGCCGAACTGCCAGGTAACGATCATTACAGTTTGTTATATCAAAACGACAGTTTAATTGCCGATAACGCAAATCTTATTCAAAAACTAGCAAAACTCAAAGACGTTCAATTGGTTGATCAACCTCGTGGCCTACGACTAGCTAACAGTGGCAGAGATGCTTGGATTGACATTTCCGCCGAGACATTATACGAACATCAGACAAACTTAGAAACACGCCTTAGTGAAACCCACAATTTGATAAAATCATTAGAAGCCAGATTAGCCAATGAAAGCTATATATCAAAAGCTCCGGCCGAATTAGTTGATGAATCACGTACTCAATTAGAACAAAAACAAGCGCTGGTTGAGCGCCTGGAACACGAATTAGAAATCCTAAAATAGCTAAAATTTAATAATCATCTCCGTTACCAAAACATTCACCCATCATTCCACCCGACGCGACATATTCGTCATCTTCATTCTTGCGTGCTTGGGCTGACGGCAATTGGTATGACATATTAGAGCTACTATCTGCAAACCAATTTGTATCAATATTGGGAGTTGAAGTTGACGGGTACATGTCCACATTATTTCGTGCTAAAGTTGTGTTATCAACAGATGTGACCGCAACCGCATTTACGGCATCATTAACCCTGAAATCACTAATCAACCAGCCGAATAATACTGTTAAAGTCAGTAACAGTGATGATATTGGAGCATTTACAAATGGTTGCATATGTTTGTTTTTTGTCTTTTTTAAAGTGATACTATGAAAGTCAATATAGCATATGCTTTGTAGTTTGTCAAGTTTAGGTTGTCATGGGTTTATTTATGATGTATTGGGCCTATAGATTTACCTCGTTCGTCTAGCAGGATCGCATAATCATTAGCATTTAGACGTATTTCATGCGCTGTGACTCTTCCTGTCGTGCTGTAACGTCATCCAGGCCCGAATGTTTAATGGGAACACATTCAATTTAAATGGGCGCCTAGGGCGCTTTGTCAATGGCAATTATACGAATTGATATGCCTACAAGTGAATACGATCTGCAATAGACGCCAGTTTATCATTATCAGCAACTGGTGGATCAGTTTCTGGATCAAAACTGACATGCATATCATAAGGGACTGGTATTAAATGGATATGCGTATGTGGTACCTCAAAACCTTTGATGACAACACCGACCCTTTCAACTTTCATAGTATTTCGCAAATGCAAGGCTATTTTTTGAGTGGTTCTCCAAAGATAATCATAATCATCGGCATCCAAATCCCAAATCTGATCAACTTGTTTTTTGGGGACAACCAAGGTGTGCCCGTCGCTTAACGGATGGATGGTCAAAAATGCGATTACCTGATCATCTTCGTATATTCTGTGCGCAGGGATTTCGTCATTAATAATTTTTGTAAATAGTGATTGTTCTGTCATGACTTTATTGTATCAAATATATTTATATTGCTGGGGCTTTTGCGATACAATTAAAACATGGAAAAAAGAAGTTTTAACGTTCAAAAAACAATTGACGCTGTTATAAATAGGTTATTTCTTTGTTTTATTCCCTATAGCGTAAAGCCCAATCAAGTAACTGTTGTCCGTTTTCTCTTGATCCCCGTAATATACTGGCTACTAACACAAAATGAATTCGGATTTGCACTAATTATTTTTATAATTGCCGCCTCAACTGATTTTATTGATGGCGCAATGGCTCGAACACGCAACCAAATAACAGATGTGGGTAAGGTGATTGATCCCATTGCAGACAAATTGTTGATTATAACGGTTCTAGCCTATGTCGGATTTAATTATTTATTGGTAAAAATCTTCATTATATTTATTATTTTTGAATTAATTGCAGTTCTTATCGGTTACTTTTTCTCTTTTGCAATTGGAAAAACAATTGGAGCTAATTTTTTTGGAAAAATAAAATTGATTTTGCAATGTGTCAGCGTTGGTTTATTCTTGCTAGGCATAATTATGTCTAATGCAAACTTAATAAATATATCAAAATATGTGCTATTTACGGCTTTATTCTTTGCAGTTATGGCTGCTATTGAAACCGGCAGACGCAAGATAAGAAATTACTTCAAAGATCATAATATTAATGTAGTTTATAATTAAAAAAATAAAATAGGCGCGGGCCAAATTGGAAAGCTTTCGCACATCAATCGGGGCTCGCGCCACCAGGTGGAGAGCTCTAAATAATGCGAGCTCTCCACCTTAACCTATCGCTATGATGGGGGCTTGGGCGATTCGCCATTGCAGCGAAACTTTGGATCGGCTTTTTCGCTTTTTGCGACAGACTGCTTTCGCGTTGACAAGCAGTCGTTGAATTGTTTGCAGTCGATACACTGATTACTGACCACAAACAGCCGCAAAACCGACCCCTGCACTTCATCGAGTTTGTTTAGATAGCGTTCGTTAAGACCTATCAACATAATCTCGACGAAGAACATGGCAACAAATACGTAGGCTGCAACTTCACCTAGCCTTGAGTTAATGATACTTACCAACAAAAACACAATTGGTAAAGTATTGCCTAGAAAGAATAGGTGAAAGACACCGGCATGAAATACTATGTTCTGTTTTGCCTGAATATCCCCTTCACACGCAACCCACATGAACCAAGTCAGACAGGCGTAAACGACCAGAACTGGAATGAGGATCCAGTGCTTGGTCGCTTGGTCCAGCAACCAGCCTACAAGTGCCACAATTGTACCGGCAAACAGGCCGGCTACGAAAAAGAGTATGTATGAATACAACTTACCAGACGTTTCCATCGTTTAGCCTCTTTTATAGCGATTGATTTGTAAAGGTATCTGATTTAATCTTTTCGATCTTTTGATCTCATCAGCATGGAAACACATCCATGAAAGAAATTTTGTAAGGAGAGCCATTGGCCGGGGAGGCTTGGCGGGCAAATTGCCCGTTTTGATAGCGGTAATCCCGCCAAGCCTCAACCCAGTTGTTCAGTCCAGCTCGGAACCCAGTTCATTGCGTATCGCCTTCCAGACGATAGACTCGAACATAGGCCCCAACATAGCAAACATGTCAGCGTGGACGTAATACTCACATCCACTTGCCCCACTGTCCGGTGGGAGAGAGGCCAGAAGGGGAAGCAACTCCCAATCACAGCACTCCTTCTCGGCCCGGATGAGTTCCCACAGCTTACAGCGGATAGCTGTAGTGATGACGTGGATCTTGGTATGGTCGAATGGGCTCCCGGTCCTTACGACCACAGTTCCGTTTTCCGCCCGGGTCGCTTGGTCTTCATCCTGATTTAACAACCAATATTCCATCTTGGCTCCTTTTCGGTCAAGGTCAAGAATGTGACATTTGCCTTTTTTGGCTTTCCTGAGTCTCGTCGATAAATGCCTGCACAATCTCCCTGAAAAAGGGTTGAATTGCAAAGAACGCATCACGACGGACATAGAACTTGGCGCCGGAGCTTGACGGTTCTTGCCTCATCGGCAGATACCGCCCTTCGGAATTTTCTAGCTTCGCCTCATTAAGAAGGCGCAAGAAGACTACTACGATCCGATCGGTGAGTCTGTTTATGTTAGCTTTGCCCAATCCTTCGGTCTTCAGAGTCACCATGAACGGTGCTCTGTTACCTTGCAGACAAATCAAAGTGAACTCCATGATCTCTCCTTACAAATTTTGATACGCTAGCCATCGGCTAGCGCTTGGATACAACCATCGAGTCCCCCTCAGACAGTTATCCATATTATATCATATTCGTGCATTTTCTCAATACTTAATAATTACTTTTCGCCCTTTTGCCTGCGCTTCGTAGTTTTAAACGAAAGAGGAGGCTCATCAGCTTGAATACACATTCAAAGAAGTAAAAATGTAAGGAGAGTTACCGACGAGGCCTGGCGGGTGAGAACCCAATTGTGGGTCCTTCAAACCCGCCAAGCCTATAACGGCGATTTAGTTGAAACGGCGTTGACATCAACAACCGTTTTTAAATGTAAAAGCCGATTGTTAGATCGTGACGATGCCCTCGAATTGGGCAAGCTGCAGATATTCTACTTCTTGTGTGTGTGATACAGATGGGCGACAAGATAACCTATCGCTATCCCTATCAGAATGCCTTCAACCATCACTCCTCCCTTATTCCAAACCCAGGTCAGCGCACTGGAGTTCCCGAACGCATCGCATGACGATGCCCTGAAGCTGAGGGATAATCCGACAGTAGAGGTCGTTTGTCAGGACGATGGAAGAATCATCTTCGTAGGCGTCGATCCAAAAGTCGTCGCCTTCAGTTCCTTCTTTTTTCACGAAGGTCCTGAGCTCTTCAATCAGCAGATTGAAGAAAAGCTCGTGCTGATCAGTGTCCGGCCAGAAAATTTGGAACTTCTGACAGGAGCACTTGAACACGTTGTTGCCGACATTGAAAAGCTCGGACGTGAACAGGTAGTCAAAGTTCATCTGCTCTCCTTACATAGATTGTGAAACGCTAGCCATCGGCTAGCGCTAGAATGCAACCATCGAGTCCTCCTCAGACAGTTATTAATATTATACAATTTTGAGGTTATTTCGGCAATACGTGCTTCTCTTACTCATACCTTAATGCATCTAGTGGGTTCAGTTTAGCGGCTCTTCTGGCGGGGTAAATTCCTGTCAGAAAACCAATAACGACCGACGTTACAAAAATAACTGTCACAAATAATACTGGAGTTTGGAATATAGCGACGGCTTCTCCGCCAGCCCTAGATGCTAATATCCCTATTAAAATATTGACGATAGAACCAAGTATTAATGCACCTATTATGCCAAACAGACCACCTAGACTAGCAATAATGGTTGATTCAGTTAGAAAAATTAGGTAAACTTCCCGATCGGTGGCTCCTAGTGATTTCATAATACCAATATCTCTGGTTCGTTCTAGCAAAGAAATCGTCAAAGTATTGAACATTCCAATCGAGGCTACGAATAAGGCGACTGCTCCAATAGACAGAAGGACTATATTCACAATCTGAAAGAACTGATTAACTTGATCAACTTTATCACCTAATGAGGTTGCCTTAAAGCCAATATCGTTAATTTCATCTCTAGCACCAGGCATCATACTCGTATTTTCGGTGTCAACTTTTACCGCTGAGTAGTTTACATTTTTGGGTATAATGACCGTCGAATTAGGTAAATAGGCATACGAAGCCGTAGTATCTTTAACAACGCCCGATACGGTATAGTCTTTTTTGATTAAAGTTGGCTCATTCTCTTTATCTGGATTAGGTATATAGGCAAAAACTGTTATTTTTTTACCTATAAAATCAACTGGTTTTGTTGCAAAGGCGTTAGTTACCGCTGACGAAACAACTATTTTACTACCAGTATTATTTACATAAATATTACCAGCTTCTATGTCTAGAGATTCCAAATCTACATACCGAGCTGAAACTATATTAGCAACAATGTCGGTCATACTTTTGCCATAATTTATCTGTCCTGAAACGATTAAATTAGGATCAACTGATGAAACTCCCTTGATTTTTTTTATTTTGTCAATTGCTGCCTGGTCTAAGTTTAGGATAGACGAATTTCCGCTAATGACATTAATTGTTTTTAAAGCCTTGCTAGAGGTAATCTGATCAACCGTTATTTTTTGTAGACCATAGCCAATCGACAACAGGAATGTCACAGCACCAATCCCAACCGAGACTCCAAGAATAGTTAGTATTGTCCTCATCTTGTTGTGGGCAAAAGTTGATAAAGCAATCCTAATAACATCTATCGGTCTCATAGAGAAACCTCCCCGATTTCATCAACATTGACTTCATGCGCTTGTTTTTTCTTTTCTAACTTGGTAATTTTTCCATCAGCCAAATGGACGACTCGGTTTGCAAATTTTAAATGATCAGGGTTATGAGTAACCAGCACGACCGTCCTTTTTGATCGAATATTCAGCTCTTCCAGTAAATCCATCACTTCTTTAGATGACTTAGAATCAAGGTTTCCCGTCGGTTCATCGGCAATTAGAATCCAGGGGTTGTTGACCAAAGCTCTGGCAATTGCAACTCTTTGTTGTTGTCCGCCAGAAAGTTCAGTTGGTATTCGTTTTCCTAAATGGGATAATCCAAACATCGACAATAAATGTTCGGCTCTTTTGGTTCTAGCTTTTTTTGAAACTCCAGCAAACACTTGGGGTAGGGCAATATTATCAATCACGTTAAATGATTTTAAAACATTGAATGATTGGAAAATAATGCCGATCTTCTTGTTCCTGTATTTAGCAATCTGTTTTCGTGAAAATTTAGAGATATCTTCGCCTCTAATAATTACTTTCCCACTGGTAGGTATTTCAATCCCCGCAATACAGTTTAAAAAGGTTGACTTGCCACAACCAGAAGGGCCAAAAAATACTATGTATTCACCTGAATAAATTTCTAGACTGACATCATCGAGTGCTTTACTGAGAGTTTCACCAACACCATAAAATTTCGATATACTCTCGACTTTAATTATAGGGGATTTGGACTTGGTTGATTTCATTTTTACTAAACTCTCATATTTATCTAATAATTGTGACACTTAAGTTCATTAATCTTCATTATAGTATCTTAAATCCATTTACCCATTTAAATCTCTGTTCAAGTATCTGAAGGATGTATTGAATCAACGATTTATCTTGTCCTTGAGTTAGGACTGTGTAGTCATCAGATGTACCAATATTTGCAGAGGCATCTTTTGAAACAATCTTCATGTGGTAGGTTGATGATGGTTTAATGTTAGAGATTATCACAATATGAGAAGTGGTTAGGGCTGGTTCTTCTGTGGTTGAACTAGAATAGTTCCCATCAGTTGTTACACCCGCCGAGTATTTAACTTGTGAGGTGGCTGGCTCATCGGTTGACCACGAAATAATAGCCTGAGCCTTACTGCTGCCGTCTGAATCAGTAATGATTGAAGTTTCACTCTTTAGGTCTTTAATAACAGGCGCTGTGGTATCCATAATTGTTTTGAAAGTTCTGGCATCACTAATAGACTGGTTACCATATTTATCACGTGATTTTAGTTTAACGGTGTAGCTGGTAGCTGGTTTAAGACCCGAGATAGTGACGGCGTGATCTTTGACTTCTTCACTGCGACCCTGAGAAGTATCGGTTTTGTCAGTCCCAAAATCAACAAATGAATCAGCCTCGGTATCGGTTTTCCATGAAACAACAGCATTGATGGATGAAATATCCTTGATTAGGATGTTTGACAGAGTTGGTTTGGTTAGGACTGTGAAAACGTAATCATCAGATGAAACCTGAGCTCCAGTTGTTGACAAACCTTGAACCCTATAGTGATACTTTACGCCTTCCTTCAAGTCCTTAAGACGAATTAGATGTTTTGTAGTTGAACCCAACGATTGATCCTCGATTTTAGAGCCGTAGCTACTGTCGGGGCCATACTCAATCACCGAAGTTGCCACCACTGTTGTGTCCCATGAGATAATGGCTGAACTGAGAGTGATGTCAGTCGTTTCGACGGCAGATATCTTTGGTGAGCCTAGCCCAGTTTGAGATGTGATGAAGTACTTTGTTTCATCAACCTTTTTGTTGCCATATTTATCAGTTGAAACAACTTGGTAGAAATACTTGGTATTTGGTTTAAGTTTAGTGATGTGAACATAGTGAGTCGTATTTAAAGCTGTATCTTCGGTGGTTGTATTATCTAAGTTATTAGTATCGGTGCTGTATTTGACTTGTGAAGTAGTAGGTTTATCGGTTGTCCAAATAATGGTGACTTCTTCGGGATCAGCCCCTTCTTTTTGAGCCGTAGCCCCGGAAATGGCTGGCGTGGTTGTTTTCTCATCAATAGCTGTCGTCTTGAACGTATAGTCTGAACCAATCACGTTATTGCCAGCTGTGTCTCTGGACATTACTCGGAAATGGTAGTTGGTTTCAGGTAATAGACCGACTAGATCAACATCGTGACTTAAGACTGAATCAATCTTGCCCTGAGTCGAACCATAATCTGTTGTAGTCCCATATTCAACAAATGAGTCAGAGACTTCGTTAGTTAACCATGTGACCGTGGCTCCGGTGGCATTTGGATCTGAAGCTGGGCTCGAGCCAGAGATTATAGGTGGGATAATGTCTACGCCAGATGTTGTTTTAAAGCTAAGGTCTTTACCAATAACATCATTGCCAGCTACATCCCTAGATCTGACACGGAAATGGTAGTCAGTTTCGGGGTCCAATCCAATTAAACTAACCGCGTGGCTAGTGACTGAATCAGTCTTGCCTTGGGTAGAGCCATAGGCAGTGGTTTTACCATATTCAACAAATGAGTCAGAATTCTCATTTGTTAACCATGAGACGATGGCCCCAGTGGCGGATGGGCTAACGCTAGGGTCAGGGCCAGTAATTGATGGTGGCGTTTGATCGACACCAGCTGGTATCAGGTTTAGTATGTCAGAATAGCTAGAATAGTTACCTAAGTCATCTTGGGAGCGCATGCGGTAATAATAGGTACTACCAGGGGATAGCATTCTATCGGCATAGGCATTGGTTTGGATGTTATTAAAGGTTGCGACCTGAGAAAAGCTGACATTATCATTAATTGATCTTTCAATTGAATATTGGGCAAAATCCGTATCAGAGATAGGTAGCCAACTGAGAACTAGTTGGTAATCGCTTTGTTCGACGACCGAAGCATCGACAAGGATGTTGCCAGTTGGTTTGGTTGAAACGGTATCTAGTGTAATTGTTGCCGATTCAACAGCTGACGTATTACCATATGAATCTCTAAACTTTGCATAGACTGTTCTATCGCCATCAACACCACTATTTAGAGTAACAACAGTTGATGGGTAATAGTCAGCCCAGGTGGCTTGGTTAAAATTAGAATTTTGCGATAGCATCATCGAAAGTGGTGAACTATCACTGGCATCTAAGGTCAAGGTATTTGCTAGAACATTGGTCCTGGAACCAACATTAAATCTGACTGGTGTTGATCCAAGTACAGGTGTTTTGGCATCTATAATGAATGACGAGGACGTGGCCAGGCCGACATTTCTGGTCGATTGGCCATCATTGGCAACCACGGTCATGACAGCACCTGAGAAATATTCACCAGGCATATCTGTTGCCACGTCCCATTCACCAATGTAAGTGTTACCTGTACCTGAAGCCTGTGATCCATCAGCTGTAATGGTTGTACATTTTGCCGAAACGGAGACTCCTGCACTATGGGATGTAGCGATTGTATTACTTGTTCCTCTAGTTAAACCAGTAAATGATGTGCCAGTTTTACCAGTGTAGGTAACTATCTCATTTTCTATTAGCAATGTACCGCTACTGGACATGCCAGCAGTGCCAGAAACATTTAATGTCGTAGCAGCATCTGAAAAAGTACCAGTTTGGACATAACTGTTAGGGTTATAGTAAAAAGATATATTGGCGGTAGTATC
>CAIPOF010000049.1 GCA_903866605.1 uncultured bacterium
GGGGGACCCTGAACTACAGGGTTCCCACACCGCGCCATTATCCAAACGGTCTTTCCTTTCGGCAAGACCACCTTGATAGCTTTGCGGTTGCCGCCGATGCCACCAGATGAGGCAGCAACTACACGACCACTTGCAACCCCAGAGTTGGTGCCGTTAGACGGCGCCACAGAGGGGGTGATTCGTGATTGCCCAAGAGCAATCTGAATCTGAGCAACAACTTGGACGGCCTTGGCGGTCGCCCAACCTTTCTTGTCGATAAGTTGCGATCTCTTTACAGCCTTTCCTTTCGGAACGAGGTAAGAGTACGCACCAATCAACAGATTGGGGTCGAGCTTAACTTTGCTCAACCAAATCTGCGCAGCTTCTTCAGCCTGCGCCTTCGTCTTGGCTTGTGAAATCTCGCGGATCCCGTTGGCGAACCAACGGTTTCCACTATGGTTGACCTGGACGTATTTCCAGGTGCCACCGTTGCCGGTGGAGCCGTGTGCAGCAACAGGACTGGGACTTGCGCCTTCGCCCATGTTGCTGTTGCGGGCTGCGAAAACCAGCCCAACAACCACAACGACGATGGTAATCAGCAGCAAGCTGCCAATCACCAGTCCCCACCAAGAGGCCTTGTGGCTACTTGTGGTGGTTTGCGTCGTGGTTTGCGTTGCAGTAGCAGGTGCTGCTGCAACCGGAGCGTGTGCCGCTGGAGGGTTGGAATTGGCCGAAGCCAGTCCCAAAGCTTCCAACGTGTCGCGGTACAATTCCGCGACCCATTTTCCGAACCGTTTCATTTCTCCTCCTCTCCCCATTGGGCAGATATGTGACAGCGGATGCCGTCACTGCTGGCCCAGGGGATCGGGGACAGCTCGTCTAGTTCGAAAACTTCTAACTAAACGTGCTGTCCTCGATAAAGAGGAAAATATTATCTATACATTTGTACATGTCGTCAGACATGCACAGTAATAATCTGACTTGTTAACGATCATCCGATGTCCCAAAAACTCTCACCTCACACTGTAGACAACTGATAATGCTAATGTATCACATTAGTAGCTAAATGTCAATGTTTAGTATAACCTTTTTATACTAAACACAAGCATATTTTATAAAATGTTCTTATCACTAGTAAAAAATGTTCTTTTTTGTTACAATCATCTGGTAAATATAAGATACAATAAATCTATGGTCTCATCGTCTAATGGTTAGGACACCAGGTTTTCATCCTGGCAATCCGGGTTCAATTCCCGGTGAGATCACCAGGGAATCTTTGCAAGGTGACACCTTGCAAAACAATTAATCCTACTCAGCTGCCAAGATATTTTTCAAATATTTCATCTCTTGATACATTGTTTTGTAATCTGATACGAATTCCAGATATTCATGTCTATCGTGATCAGTTTCGACTAATCTGTCGGTTTTAACCCAATTTGCATGTTTTTCCCCCGTAAAATATGCCATGCTGGAATAGGCATAGGTTCTAAAATCAAAGCCTGCATCCAGTGAATTCAGATGGATGTATCGACTTACTTGCCAAAGATATGCTTCGTTGTCTATACGAGCAGCCAAAAATGCCCCTTCGTATAATTTACCGGTATGTTTATATTTTTTATTGAAATACATAGTGTAGGCCGTCATAGTACTACGCATAAGGTGTACGATGCCATCAGGTTGTTTAAGGTAACATAACAGATGAAAATGATTTGGCATCAGGCAAAAAGCCACAATTTCGACTTCGTCGCTAAATTTTTCAAACAATCGACCATAATGATCTAACATTATTTCGTCAGATAGATGGCGTCTGAATAGATTTAGAAAATAGAAATAGTCATCAGGTTCGATAAAGATATTCTGCTGATTACCACCCCTATTATATATGTGATAATACTGATCGGCACCGTATAATTTGATACTATTCCTTTTTGGCATATCAAATTTAGTATATCTTTAGCGCAACCTTTTTGCAAGGTGTCACCTTGCAAAATATGATGATAAATAATAGCCGAGGGTTACGGGGGAGGTTTTTAAGCCATCCCCCTAGTTAATGGGAAAGTAGCGAATGCTAGTACCGTCGTCCAGACCATAGAATTCGAGGGTCCATACCCCTGTTAACATGGGGTTAGGTCCGCTTGAAAAGTCCAGAATCTGGAACGTGTAGGCGGTGCTGGGGTTGGCGCTGATTTTTTCGAAGCCCCAGGCACCACTTGTACCACAGTCAATCAAGTTGACTGATCCGTCGGCCGAGTGCTTGACCAGGTGGTCATGCCCATAAACGACGGTCAGTGGCTGATTGGCTGCTTTGGCAGCTTCGATTACGCCCTTTGCTTGGGCGATTTCGTGAACAACCACTATATCCGGCGGGGTGGCAAAATTGTTCCACTTCCGCAAGAGTTCGGCCGAGCTGTTTGCCAGCTCTTCCGGGGTTGGCTCGAAACCCGAATCCAGTCCATCTGGATCACTCTGGCCGGTAATCGTTACACCGTTAACCGTCATAGTTTGGTTATCTAGTCTCTTGTAGCCCAAGGCTTTTCTTAGGGCCTGGTCCGATGACTGGTCCTCGTGATTGCCGTCGATGTACCAGACCGGTATCTTGGTCTTGTCGAAGGTCAACGAGTTTCTTAACATGTAGGTGTCGAGAGCTTGCCCTGTCTGAACGATGTCGCCGGCCAGAATAACGGCCGAGATGTTGCCCTTTGCCTTGACTATTCCGTCGACCAGCTTCATGCCAGCGGCGTTCCCTTGGAAGTCACTGGCGCACAGAATGCTGGTGCCGGTATCGATAGACGGTTGCGAAAGCTGACCAGCAACTACTGCAGCTCCATCTACGATGTTCTGCAGATAGTTTTTGTCAAATGACCAACCGTTACCGATTACCATAGCGGCGGCGAAACCTTTTCTTAGGTCTTTCACGACCCCTATGTACTCCTTCTTGGGGTTCCTGTCGAGCGTGAGGTAAGATATGACTACCAAACCCCCTGCTAACAGAGAGAAGCTGATGAAACCAATGGCCGCGTTTCGTAGCAGCCTCTTGTTCCACCAACTTCTACCGCCATTGCTGACGATTATCCCCAGGCAAGTGCCAATCCACGCGATTAGTGCAATTCTGAACCCGATGAAGACCCAGAAAGCACTAGGGGCGTCGTAGCTAAAACGTTTGACTCCGCTTTGCCATCTGCCAGGCAGATCCTGACCAGTAGTCAGGGTTTTTCTGTCAACCACAAGGTTGACCTTGAGATTTATCGGCACGGCGTGTGTCTTTAGGTTTATCCAGCCGATTGGACCCAGCGGAATCTGGGTACGACCACCATCCAATGAGCCCTTGGCCAACTGGAAAGATAGGTCACCTTCGCGGATAGCGAAGTTCATTGGGGCCACTAGCACGAAGCCCGCAACTACAGCGGACAACAGTATGGCTCCACGAAAAAACGCCTTTTTCTTGTAACAAACCCAAACAGGTACGATTAGCAGCCATGTGAGGGCTGCACCGAATCTGCGTTTTGCAAAACTGTGCATGTCCTCACCGCCTTTATGTCAAGGTACTTTTAACTTCCCAATAACCACTGTCTATTGAATAGAGGCTTGGCGGAATAGTCAAGCATACGTGTAATACAAATGAAACAAAAAATGTATAGATTACTGGACGCTTGAAAGCAAATAGAGTAAACTAAAAGCATAAACATAAACGATTTATAACAGATGGCAAACGACAAGAAACTTATTATTGCTAATTGGAAAATGAACCTCAATATGCATGAGGCTAGTTTGTATTTGCATAAATTATCTAAACTTATCAAGACACATAGGAATGTTGAAGTCGTGTTAGCACCAACAACATTAACTTTACAGTCGTTAAGTTTGCAAATGAATTTAAAGCAATTTAAACTTGCTGCTCAGAATTTTTATTGGCGAGATTTTGGCCCTTATACCGGTGAAATATCGGCCTCTCAATTACGAGGAATAATTCAATATGCCCTTGTTGGGCATTCAGAACGACGACATATATTCAATGAAAATAATAAAGATATTCGCAATAAGGTCGCTGCTGCAATCCGAAACAATATTCGACCAATTCTATGTATTGGCGAGACCGCATGGGAACATGCCAGTGGTGAAACGAAGGATGTCTTGCACGATCAACTGATGGGTGGTTTGGCGAATATCACTAGTGAAGAACTTGAACAGGTAGTCATAGCTTATGAACCGGTTTGGGCAATTAGCGCTGGTAAGGATTCTACACCGATAAATGTGATACCAGCTGATGTCGAAATGGCAGTGAATGCTGTTCGGAGTCAAATAAAGCATCTTTTTGGAGAAAAAGCTGCCGAAAACATTCAGGTATTATATGGTGGTAGTGTAACGCCTGACAGCGTAGCTGATTATTTGGCATTGCCAGGTGTTAATGGACTACTAGTAGGCGGAGCAAGCTTGAATGCAAATACATTTAATGGAATAATAGAGAAAGCGCATAAAAATTCAACAGTAGCTAAAAAGGATTAGGGGTGGATAGGTGAAAGATCTAGATTTCGACGAAATAGACCGAGCAGTTAACTCATTAAAATCGAGTGCACCAACGGAACCAGCAGATTCTGAAGGTTTGGCCCTTCCGCTTGTGAAGCAACGCAGTTCTGGTCAATTCATGGATGTTGTTCATCCTTCTTCAAATATGCGTCGAGCTCCCCAGATGTATCAAGATAGACCATCAACTCCACAGATAAAACCTGATGACAAACCCGAAGAATTATCCGAAAAGGTTACTTTATCTGAAAATGAACCAGAGAAAGCATCAAATAATGTTGATTGGCCAGATCCAATCGATTTCCAAAAACCTAGCCCTGAGGTAACGGTGACGGATGAAAAAACAGACCTAAAACCTGCCGAAGATGCCGATATTGATCAAATAAGTGATGATATTACCAATGAATTAAGTCAAAAATCTGACGAATTCGCGAATAAAGCTAATGAAATGCCTGATTCTCCCTTTATATCTGGTACAAAGGTTGAAAAGCGACCACTCGGAGCTTTTTCAAATGATCCAACACTAGAAAAGACTGATAATCCAGACAGTAACACAGCCTCGGAAGCAGAGAAACCAGAAGTCCAAAAACCTGTTAATAAATCTGACGGATCACTTCCCGAAGAACTTCAAGACGATTTATTATTGATTGAGTCTGGTGATGATTCAACAAATGTAGTCGAGAATACTTCTGCTCCTGTCGAAACCAAGGCTGAAGTAGTTAAAGAAGAAGTCCCGAAAGATGATTCAAAGAAAGATGACGCAAAACCGGTTGTTTCAACCTCGATTACCCAACAATACAAAGAACAACCAAGTACTGGTGATCAAAGCAACGGGGCTATTTATAATACCGACGCTTATCATAAACCACTTATAAAGCCAACCAAGAAAAAAACTAGGTGGATGTGGATTTTGTGGATATTTATTTTGGTTATTGTAGGTGTGGGCGTTGGTGTTGCGGTCTATAAATTCGTGTTGCCACTACTGTAAAAATACTTTTTAGGTTATAATAGGTACCAATGGACTTACTTGATGGGCTAAATCTGGCACAGAGTGAAGCTGTGCAGATAACATCTGGGCCGCTTCTTATACTAGCTGGTGCTGGTAGTGGTAAAACAAAAACATTGACTCATCGAATTGCTTATTTGATTGCAAAAGATCGAATTAACCAAAACGAAATACTTGCCGTGACATTTACTAACAAAGCCGCCCGACAAATGCGTGAACGTCTAGGGGTATTATTAGGCCAAAATAGCTCAAATCGTGGTTTTATGCCGTGGATGGGAACATTCCATGGGATTTGCGTGCGCATACTTAGGATTGATGGCAAAATTATAAATATTCCTAAAAACTTTGTTATTTATGATGAAGATGACAGACGAGGACTTGTCAAACAGGTAATGAAACGGCTATCAATTAGTGATAATGAAATTAAATCCAGATCTGTAATTGTTGCAATTTCTAGTGCCAAAAATGAAATGATTGACCCGGATCAATATGCGTCAACCGCCCAAGCTCCATATCAAAAGAATATTGCAAAAATTTATAAAAAATATGAGGAATTGAGGAAAAAAGCCGGAGCGCTTGATTTTGACGACCTACTGCTAGAAGTTGTCAATTTACTTCGGGATAAACCAAAAATTCGCAAAAAATGGCAAAAAACATTTAAACATATATTAATCGATGAATATCAAGATACGAATGCCGCGCAGTACAGTATCATTAAATTACTTGTCAATAAAAAACAAAATATATGCGTCGTAGGGGATGATTGGCAATCAATTTATTCATGGCGAGGGGCTGACTTTACTAATATTTTGAATTTTGAGCGTGATTTCAAGGGCACAGCAGTAATTAAATTAGAACAAAATTATCGTAGTACTGGGAATATTCTTGATGCTGCCAGCAATGTTATTGCTAAAAACATAAAACGAACCGAAAAAAAGCTTTGGACAAAAGCTGGACCTGGGGCGCCAGTTCAAGTCCATGAACTTTACGATGAAGCTGAAGAGGCCAATTTGGTAGCCGAAAGAATTTCATCGCATGTTGCAATTGGTGCCAGGAAATATGGTGATTTTGCCGTTTTGTATCGCACCAATGCCCAAAGCTACACCTTGGAACGGGCATTTTTACGTTTTCGCGTACCTTATCAAATTGTTGGTGGTGTCAGATTCTATGATCGTAAAGAGATCAAAGACATAATTGCATATTTGCGCTTAATTTATCAGCCAAATGATAGGATGAGTTTTAGTCGAATTGCAAATGTACCTGTCCGAGGGGTTGGAGCTATGAGTCTCGAGAAGTTTTTTATATGGCAGTCTGGAAGTCAGATGGATATAATAACCGCCCTTGAAAATATTAACCAAACTAGTACTGTGACAGTAAAAGCAAAGGGTGCATTGTCATCACTTGGTGAAAAATTACGTATGGCTCAAGCAGATTTAGATACCACGAATCCGAAAGAAATAATTGAAAAAATATTAAATCTGACAGGTTATAAAGATTATATTGCCGATGGTACACCGGCAGCCGAAGATCGAGAGGCCAACATTGGGGCATTACTTTCAGACGCACAAAGCTTTGCAACGTTGCTCGACTTTTTAGAAGAGGTAGCGCTGATGTCAAGTGCCGATGCCAGTAGTGATGGGCAAAAAGTCACCCTAATGACGTTGCATGCGGCAAAAGGTCTGGAATTTCCAGTAGTATTTATTGTCGGCATGGAAGAGGGAATTTTGCCTCATGCTAGAGTCTACGAAGCTGGTCCAGATGAGCTGGAGGAAGAAAGACGTTTAGTTTATGTGGGCATGACTCGGGCACGCGAGGAGCTACATTTAACTTATGCTGGCAGTCGTATGCAATTTGGTCAGCGTGGTTATAATCCGATGTCTCGATTTATTACAGATATTGGTGATCAAGTTACATTATCGTCGCCAACAATGCCACGAATTACGCACGAACAGGAATTTTATAGCGACGAACTGTTTTCAATTGGTGAACACGTTTGTTCGGCAACATTTGGTAATGGCGAAATAATTGAAGTTGATGGGTTGGCACTGACGATTAAATTTGACGATGGTCGAACAAAAAAATTGAATGCCGAATACGCCAGGTTAGAAAAAATTTAAAATAAAAAAGGCTAATATATATATATAATCCTATAGATTAGTCTGTATTTTTTAAATTACGTCTTGTCAGGTCTTTTCAGCACATCGAGCCAAATTTATTAAAAATTAATGTATAATCATTAGTAATATTATGATAAAATTATTTTAAGATGATTATTAAAACAAACAAAGCCTCCGCCTTTACAATAGTCGAACTCCTAGTCGTCATTGTAGTAATAGGCATCCTAGCCGCCATCACCATAGTCTCCTACACAGGTATTAGTTCTAAGGCTACAGCAGCTAGCTTACAATCCGATCTAGACAATGCCTCAAAACAATTAAAGCTATTCCAAGTAGATAACATGGCTTATCCTACTACCATATCAACTAACTGTACTACTAATCCAACCACTACCAC